>JAYZIW010000025.1:0-53217 GCA_036165075.1 Fidelibacterota bacterium
CAAAATTGATGAAAGCAATAATGCAAAAAATTGAGTGGAAAAATGTCGCATTGATTTGAAAATAAAACTGATAAATCTATAAAAAATAAAGATAGAAAATACTCTAAATATTAGCTCTTCATAAATTCCAGCCCCTAAAGATAATATAATATTGAATTTTATATCTTCAACAGATATATCCATCAGATAAAGACTCATATTGCCAAGTAATAAAAACAATAGGAAAGCGTACAAAAAAGACTCTAATAACATTATTGATAGATATGATTTATATATTGTAAAAGAATCATAATTTTTTTTCTGATAATAGGCTATAATAAAAAATGCTAACAAAAATACGCTTGATGATATGTAAAATATATCAAATCCTAACGTTGCAATCATATCTTCTATTAAAGCATCTGCCCCATTTTTAATATAACTGAATTCTGTTCCTCGCATTAAGAAAAGACCTAATTCATAGAAGAGGAAAATAGGTAATGTGATAATAAAGCTATAAAAAGGAGACTTAGATTTCTGCAAATAATCTTGGATCATCTCAAATCTTCAAAACGGCTAGTAATGCTTCTTGTGGAACCTCAACTCTTCCAATCATTCTCATTCTTTTCTTACCCTTTTTTTGCTTCTGTAATAACTTGTTTTTTCGAGTAACATCTCCTCCATATAGCTTTTCAGTTACATTCTTTCTGAATGGAGCAATATTAGTACGTGCAATTACTCTGGTACCAATAGAAGCCTGAATTGGAATTTGGATCTGGTGCCTAGGAATTAATTCTTTAAGCTTCTGACAAAGAGCTAATCCTCTATGATACGAATCTTTCTTTGAACAAATCATTGATAAAGCATCTACAGGCTCTTTATTAATCAAAATGTCTAATTTATCTAACTTGCTCTCCTTGTATTCCTTGAAAGTATAATCAAATGATGCATATCCCTTTGATCCAGACTTAATACTATCATAAAAATCAAACAATATCTCACCGAGAGGTAGATCATAAATTAATTGTACTTTAGAGCTTGAAAGATATGAAGTAGATTTATATTGACCTCTCTTCTCTTGACAAATTTTCATAACATTTCCAATATAGTCTACCGGTGTCAAGATTTCTGCAGTTACAATTGGCTCCATAATACTATCTAACACTTTCGGTTCTGGCAATAATGCAGGTCGTTGCACTTCAATCTGACTGCCATCTTTAAGATTTGCCAAATACTTAACATTTGGACTAGTAGTAACAATTGAAAGATTAAATTCTCTTTCTAATCTTTCTTGTATTATTTCCATATGTAATAGACCTAAAAAACCACATCGATATCCAAAACCAAGTGCATCACTTACTTCGGGCTCGAAAGACAAAGAAGCATCATTTAGTTTTAATTTCTCAAGCGCAGTACGCAGATCATCATATTCAGCAGCATCAGCTGGGAATAAGCCAGAAAATACCATCGGTTTGATTTTCTGAAATCCAGGCAGTGCATCTTTGCATGGCTTATTCACGTTTGTGATTGTGTCTCCAGGGAGAACATGTTCAATGTCTCTAATATTTGCAACAATATAACCTACTTCTCCAGCCTTTAGAGAGTCCGACTTCTTTCGATCAATTACAAAATGTCCTACTTCATCTACATCGTAGTAAGTATTATGAGAAAAGAATTTAATCTTACTACCACGACTAATAGAACCTTCATAAACACGAATATAAGCTACAACACCACGATATCAATCATAGATTGAATCAAAGATGAGTGCTTTGAAAGCATCATTTTCTGGTGGTTGGGGTGAAGGAATTTTATTAATGATAGCATCTAAGATACCTTCTATACCTTCTCCGCTTTTAGCGCTAGTAAGCAATATATCTTCTTTTTCACATCCAGTAAGCTCAATAATCTGGTTAGTTACATTTTCAATATCTGCATTTGGCAAATCTACCTTATTGATAACTGGAATGATTTTTAAATTGCTATCTAGTGCTAACAAATAATTAGTCACAGTTTGAGCTTCAATGCCTTGTGCGGCATCCACAATCAATAATGCTCCTTCGCTAGCAGCAAGTGTTCTTGAAACTTCATAAGTAAAATCAACATGTCCTGGAGTATCAATAAGGTTTAATATATAATCCTTATAATTAATACGAATGGAATGACTCTTAATTGTAATACCTCTTTCACGTTCTAGCTCCATATTGTCTAGAACTTGATCTTGCATATTTTTTTTAGATATAGTACCAGTATCCTCAAGCAATCTATCTGCCAAAGTTGATTTCCCATGATCGATATGAGCAATAATGCAAAAGTTGCGAATTAAACTAATATCACTCATCAAAATGATTCACTATTGGTATTCTTCTGCCCATTCCGAAAGCTTTCTTGCTTATGCGAAGCACTGGTGCGGCTTGTCTTCTTTTATGCTCATTACGACTAATTCTTGTAGAAATATCACCTAAATCGTTATTTCTAATATCATCAGATATATCTTCTCCCAAAATTATTTTATCAACAATAGGACTAATCAAATCATAATCAAATGGATCTACTTGATTCGGAGCTAATTCTGCAGATGGTGGTTTAGTAATAGAATTATCAGGAATAATATTATTACTCACTCTATTTTTCCATTTTGCAAGATTATATACTTCTGTTTTCGATAAATCTCCAATTGCTGATAACCCACCGCTCATATCTCCATAAAGAGTGCAATATCCTAGAGCAAGTTCTGTTTTATTTCCTGTAGATAAAACTAGGCAACCAAATTTATTAGAAAATGCCATTAATATATTTCCTCTTATTCTTGATTGAATATTCTCTTCAGCAACATTGCTCTCCATTCCTTTAAATTTATCATGAAGCGTATCTAAATATTTTTCAAATAAATCGTCAATATCAATTGTATCAAAATTTGCATTCAGGTTGTTTGCTAAGTCTCTTGCATCAGATTTACTATGATTGCTAGAAAATCTAGATGGCATCGAAATTAAATAAACATTTTCTGATCCAAGAGCATCAACCGCAAGACATGCTACTAATGCAGAATCTATTCCGCCACTTAAGCCTATGACTGCTTTTTGATGGCCTGTTTTGGAAAAATAATCGCTGATCCCAAGTGTCAGAGCATTATATATATTTTCTTCAACATCTACATCTATCGCATTCTCATCTGATAGATCATCTAGGGTTGAAACAAGTATATCTTCTTTAAAGCTAGCTGCTGTGCCTAAAACCTTCATTCCAGGGCCAAATATCATAGAATTTCCATCAAAGATAAGTTCATCTTGTCCTCCAACAAGATTGCAATACACAAAATGTGAATTTGTATTTTTGAACTTCTCTACTATTAATTTTTTTCTATCATTTTCACGATATTTTCGGTAAGGAGACGCAGATATGTTAATAATAATATTTGGATCAATATCAGCAATCTCTTCTGAAAGCTTCCTAGTATAATTATCTTCCCATAAATCTTCACATATCTGTATTACGCAACGATAATCATTTCCATGAATATTGATCTTAAAATCACCTATATCAGAACCGCTCTCAAAATATCGTCTCTCATCAAAAACATCATAATTTGGTAAAAGAATTTTATGATAGACTTTTATTATTTTGCCATTCTCGCATACTGCAGCTGCATTGAATAATTTTCCGTCTTTTTCATCTACAAATCCTAGAATGCATGGAGAAGAAACCTGTTTAGAAAACTTGTCTAGTACCTCTAAATTTTTCTTGATAAAAGATTGAGAAAAAAGTAAGTCTTGTGGTGGATACCCTGTAACAACCATTTCAGGAAAAACTATTAGGTCAGCTCCATTATCAATAGCTCTATTATAACTATCTATTAATTTTTTATAATTATAATCAAAATTTCCTAAAATAGGATTAATCTGACATGTACCGACTTTTATTGTTTTAGACAATTTTTTACTTCCGTTATTAGTCCATCAACAGAATTAGTATTTATAGATTTTGGTATATCCCAACTATTGTATGCAATTAGAGGTTTATCTTGAGCTAAAGTAAATGCTATCTCACTTAAAGTTCCATAAGCTCCAGAAATTGCAACTCCAACATCACAATTATAACTAATTAAAGCATTTCTTGTTATATCAAGACCTGTTGAAATTGGTATAGATAAAAAATCATTTCCAGATTTAAAGTCTTTATCTTTAAGAATTCCAATACATACACCATTGTTCATTGAAACTCCTTTGGCAATAGCCTCCATTACTCCTTCACCTCCACCACAGAATACTAACCAATTTTCGTCCGCCATTTTTTTGCCAATTTCTACTGTATCATTGTAGATTGATTCGGTGATATCTCTTCCTCCAAAAACAGCAACTCTTCCTTTAAAATTCATTATGGCTCCAACCTTCCCATAGTTCTAGGGAAAGGTATAGTTTCTCTAACATGATCAATGCCACATATCCATGAAATAGTTCTTTCGAGTCCAAGTCCAAAGCCTGAATGAGGAACAGATCCATATTTTCTCAAATCGAGATACCATTTAAAAGCACTTAGAGGAAGTCCATGATTTTCAATTCGTTTTACAAGAGTGTCATGATCATCTTCTCTTTGCCCACCTCCAACAATCTCTCCGTAACCCTCAGGAGCGATTACATCAACTCCTAAAGCAAGCTTGTCTGATTTATCTCTTTTCATATAAAAAGCTTTAGTTTTATGTGGCCAACTGTGAATCATGACTGGACAATCATATTGAGATGCAATTAATTCTTCATCTGGCGCACCAAAGTCGCTACCATATTCAAATTTGTGACCATTATCATTCAAAATCTTAGCTGCTTCATCATATGTGATTCTTGGGAACGGAGACTTAACTTTCTCAAGAAAAGAAATGTCTCTTTCTAAAATTTTAAGCTCATCTTTACAATTTTTTACGCTTTGAGTCACTATGTATGTTATAAATTCTTCTATTAAGTCCATGTTTTCCTTTAAATCGCAAAAAGCCATTTCTGGTTCAACCATCCAAAATTCAGTTAGATGTTTTCTTGTTTTTGATTTTTCTGCTCTAAAACAAGGACCGAAACAATATGTTTTACCAAAAGCCATTGCACCAGCTTCTTGATATAGTTGTCCACTTTGAGTTAAATAAGCAGAACGATTAAAATAATCTGTTTCAAATAATGTGGTGGTACCTTCAACTGCATTTCCAGTAAACATTGGAGAATCAATTAAAACAAAATCTCTATTATCAAAAAAATCTCTAATAGACTTAATGATATTTTGACGAACTTTCATTATTGCAAATTGTTTCTTAGAGCGTAACCAAAGATGTCTATTGTCCATCAAAAAACTTACACCATGCTCTTTAAGAGCAATTGGATATTCCTCTGATACATGCACTACATCTATATCTGTAACAAGTATTTCAACTCCACTATCAGATCTGTCATCTGCTTGTACAGTCCCTTTAATTTTCAATGAAGATTCTTGTGTTAATGTATTCTCTAAACTAAAAATGTCTTCCGATACATCATTTTTTGATACTACACATTGGACATAACCTGTACCATCTCTTACTATAACAAACCAAATTTTTCCAATAGATCTTATGTTATATACCCATCCGTTGACTTGGACTTCTTTTCCAATAAAATCTTTTAAATTTTTAATATTTATTCCGCTCATAACTTTACCATGTTGAAAGAACTGTGTTCACAATATCAACTGCAATTTTATTAATTGCAACATTAATCGCCAATTCCCTTGAATCTCCAAATTCATCACTATCATCTCCATCAATAATACCATCGTCATCATTATCTAATCCATCAGAAGAGGGGTCATTATCAATGCTGTATGTTCCAAATGCAGAAAATGTTTTATCAAAAAATGCGCTATCATCACTGTTATCAATCCAAGAGACTTTTACCGATAAGGAGAATCTGTATTCACTGACTTTTTCGTTGCTATTAAATGCATACGGACCATCCGATACCGAGGTAATAGATCCATTAATAATGCTATCACCGTTAGTATCATTTGTTATCCTTAAAATATTCTGACTACTTATCTCCTGAATAATGCCTGAAGTTAATTTTTCTGACAACTCAAACTCTACTGTCTCATTATTGAATAACGGGATAGCAACGTTATTAATATTCGCAGGAATTGATCCTGACATAGAATAATAAGCACATCCAAATAGCAATAAAACTAAATTTATACTAGCTATCTTTGTTAATCTTTTTTTCAATCCCATAATCATTTATCTTTCTATAAAGAGTTCTTTCGCTCATATCAAGTGATTTAGCAGCAGCTCTTCTATTGTTATTAAAATGTTCTAATGTACGAATAATCATTTCTTTTTCTAAATCTCTAGTATTAAAGGCACCAATAGCTTCTCCTTTTATTAAGTGATCATTATCAGGGCTATTAATTTCATTATCTTGAATACGATTTTCAAAATTTGCATTTATATTTCTAGAAGAATTTAAGGCTGAAAAATCAGATTCTTTTAGCAATAATTTCATTTCTTCAATATCCTGCCTTAAAAATAATAATTGCCTTAAAATTAACTCTCGCTCTGCCTGATCTGGATCACGATTAACCAGTACAGGTAATGCAGGATTATCAGAAAAATCAGCTATATTTTCATTCTGTAACTGTTTTTCAATAATCTCACCAGTAATTCTCTCCCCTTTTTGGAGAATTAATACGCTTTCAACAAAATTCCTCAACTCCCTAACATTCCCTGGCCAATCACATTTTTGCATAGCTTTTATTGCTTCAGGAGTAAATCCTTTGTACTTAATATTATTTGTTCTACTAAATTGCAAAGCGAATCGATCGACTAGCAATCGTATATCGCTTTTTCTATCTCTTAATGGAGGTAGATTAATTGTAACAGTTTTCAGTCTATAATAAAGATCTTGTCGGAACTTTCCTTCTTTTACAAGCTTCGCTAAATCTTTATTGGTAGCAGCTATAACTCTAGTATCTGTTTTTTTAGCTACAGAATCACCTACACGCATATACTCTCCCTCTTCTAAAACTCTTAGCACTTTAACCTGAGTTTCTAAAGGCATATCTCCAATCTCATCAAGAAATATTGTTCCCTTATCTGCGGTTTCAAAATAACCTTTTCTAGATTCGCTTGCATCTGTATAAGCACCTTTTTTATGTCCAAAAAGTTCACTTTCAATAATTCCTTCTGGGATAGCTCCACAATTGACAATAACTAATTTTTTCAATGATCTTTTACTCCCTAGATGTATAGCCTTACTTATAAGTTCCTTCCCTGTACCAGATTCTCCATTAATTAAAACAGATATATCTACATCAGCAACCTGATTTACCATATCTAATACATGATTAATACCATCGCTTTCACCTATAATTCCTGACTTTTGTTTAATTAATTCAATGTTCATAATAACCTCTTAATTACTTATTCTAATTTCTTTATCTAATTTTTTTATTTCATCTCTTAAAGTTGCTGCCTTCTCAAAATCTAGATTATCAGCCGCTTCAAGCATTTCCTGTCTAAGCATTTCTAAAACAACTTTTCTGTCTTCATTTAAGAATCTATCTGTTTTGATATCTCTCTTAATTTCAATTTCATTTTCTCTAAATGACTCCGCAACGCTTGTAGACTCCATTATATCATCAATAGACTTTTTAATTGATTTTGGAATAATATTGTTCTTTTTGTTGAACGCAATTTGTATAGCTCTTCTTCTATCTGTCTCATCAAGCAAATATTGGATTGAATCAGTTATCCTATCTGCATACAAAATAACCTTTCCATCTATATGTCTAGCTGCTCTACCAGAAGTCTGAACTAGAGAGCTTTTTGATCGTAAAAAACCTTCCTTATCTGCATCTAAAATCGCAACAAGAGACACTTCAGGCAAATCAAGTCCTTCTCTTAACAAATTAATTCCAACAAGCACATCAAAATCTCCTAAGCGTAAGTCTCGTAATATCTTCACTCTTTCAATTGTTTTTACTTCAGAATGAAGATACCGAACTCTGATACCCATAGTGCTAAGATGTGCGGATAAATCTTCTGCCATTTTCTTTGTTAGGGTAGTTACTAAACATCTTTCTTTTTTTGCAGAACGAATCTTTATTTCATTAATTAAGTCTTCAATCTGACCAAGAGATGGTCTTACTACAACTTCAGGATCAACCAATCCAGTTGGACGATTAATCAGCTCTGTTACTATCCCTGAAGATAGCTCCAGCTCTTTTTCTGCTGGAGTTGCAGAAGCGTAAATAACCTGATTCTGAATCGAATCAAACTCCACAGATTGTAATGGCCTATTGTCATATGCAGCTGGCAATCTAAATCCATGGTCAATTAGGTTTTCTTTTCTTTTTCTATCTCCATTATACATTCCTTTAATCTGTGGAAGTGTAACATGAGATTCATCGATAACTGTTAAAAAATCTTCAGGAAAAAAGTCTATAAGAGTTGAAGGTCTTTCACCCTCTTTTCTTCCATCAAAATATCTGGAGTAATTCTCAATACCAGAACAATATCCTATTTCATCAATCATTTCGATATCAAAATTAGTACGTTGTGTTATACGTTGCTCTTCTAGAAACTTTTCATTCTTATTAAAAAATTTTATTCTATCCTTTAAGTCTTTTTTTATCTCTTTGATTACTCTTTTATTTTTTGACTGATCAGAAACAAAGTGTCTCGCAGGAAAAAGATTAGAGTTGCTAATTTCAGCAATTTCTTCTCCAGTCAATGGATCAAAATTAACAATAGATTGTATGGTATCTGAAAAAATGTCTACTCGAATTGCTTTATCCTCATATGCGGGAAAAATTTCAAAGATATCTCCCATGATTCTAAAATTGCACCTTTCCAAAACTTGATCATTTCTCTTGTAATAAATATCAATCAA
Source organism: Fidelibacterota bacterium (assembly GCA_036165075.1). Taxonomy (GTDB): domain Bacteria; phylum Fidelibacterota; class Marinisomatia; order Marinisomatales; family Marinisomataceae; genus Marinisoma. The sequence continues at coordinate 8,880 of JAYZIW010000025.1, forward strand.
AGCTTCTGTAAGATCTCTTCTATTAACCGAATCACCCTTTTTCAAATGGACTACTTGTTTTTTCCACTCTTCTGGAGAACCCAAACCGTAAATACATGATACTGAGCTCACTACAATCACATCATTTCTCTGCAACAATGAGCTAGTGGTTTTCAATCTCAAACGATCTATCTCTTCGTTCATTGAGAAATCTTTCTCAATGAAAGTATCAGTAATGGGCATATAAGATTCAGGCTGATAATAATCATAGTAACTAATAAAATATTCAACGGCATTATTAGGAAATAAGCTTTTAAACTCTCCATAAAGTTGTGCTGCTAGAGTTTTATTATGTGAAATAATTAATGTGGGCTTCTGCACTTCTTCTATAACTTTTGCTATGGTATAGGTTTTTCCGGATCCGGTAACACCTAACAGTGTCTGATGATTTAGGTTCTTCTTGATTCCATGAACGAGTTCATCAATTGCTCTAGGCTGATCACCTGATGGTTTAAAGTCTGAAACTAATTTAAAGTCTGCCATATTGTCTAATAAATATAAGATTTATTAACGTAACAAACAATTTATAAAGTATGACAATAAGTTTTATTTTTTAGAGTCTAATGTAAGGAAAAAACGCAGATAATCTAGTAAACTCAGGAAAAGTAAAATTGCAGAAATGATAATTAAATTTTCTGTTAAGTAGAAAAATTGTGTTAAATCTAAAGCATATATTGATAGAGCAAGTCCAAGAAAACATACTCCAGTTTTTCCTACTATGTTTGAACCATAAATCTTCTCAATCTTTGGTAAATAGATGAGAGAAAATATTAAGATAGTCATCTGCCTAGCAAAGTAAAAAATACAAAACCAATCAGCGATATCACCTCTTCTATTTAATAAGATTATAAATGCAAACAAGGTTATACCATCCGCAATAGGATCCAATGTTTTTCCAAGTTCTGAATGTTGATTCAATTTTCTTGCTATAATTCCATCTAAGAAATCTGACAATAAGGAAATAAATAATATCGCATAAAAATAACCCTTCATATCAAGATTAAATGTGATAATTAACGGAGCAATTAATAGAAATCTTAAGTAGGTAATTAAGTTAGGAATAAGGAATAGATCTTCATATTTAAAGAGTTTGCTCATCTTAATATCCTTGATAATAAATTATCTGTAGAACCTTTATTTTCTTCCATGACATTTCGTGAAGATTTACTAGCAGAATCGTATATATTTATATCATTAAAATTGCTTAAAACTTCCATTAAATGTGAACTAGAATCGATTGTAAATGCCGATGATACAGATAAGAGCTCTTCTGCTTCAAAAAAGTTACCATTTGAATAATTTGGGCCAAAAATTATTGGATTGGATGCTACAGCTGGCTCCATAATATTATGAATACCATCTCTTGAAAATCCTCCTCCTATGTATGATATATATGCTTGCCAATATAATTTATATAAGATTCCTACAGCATTAACAATTATAACTTTCTCTTTTAGATCTGATAAATTCACATAGTCTTCTATGACTATTGATGAAAGATTATTTCTAGTGGCTTGTTTCTGATAATAATTTATTGATTTATCTGATAGTTCATGAGGAACAAGTACAATTTTTGAATTATTATGATTCAGTAAATCAAAAATCTCAGGAAAGAGTATTGAATCATCTTGAGGCCATAGACTAGCAAATAAAAATATTTTATTCTCTAACTTGTAGTCTATATCAAATTTAATATTAACATTAGACTCTTTTTCTAAAGCTATATCGAAGCGAGGGTTCCCCATTGCATCAATTTTTTTATTTGGAATAATTAACTTGATATTTTCTAAATCTCGATTATTGACAGTGAAAATTTCATCAATCATGCTATATATAAATTTATAAATACTCTTTACCGGTCTTTTTAGTTTGAAGCTACTATCATGAACTCTTGCAGAAATGAGCATTGTTTTAATACCTAAATAACGTGCAGCAAGAATGATATTAGGCCAAACATCATATGAAGCAAAAATCATTTTTTTTGGTTTAATTATATTGAAACTTCTAAATGCTGACCATAAAAAATCAAATGGAAGATATATCTTACAGTCAATATTCTTACTATTCACATTATTGTACCCAGATGGTGAGAAGAATGATACCAAGATTCCTGCATTAGAATTAACATTCTTTATATTTGTAATAATAGACTCTATTTGTTGAAACTCACCAAAAGATGATACATGAAACCAATATATATCAGAGAAAGAATTAGTACGATCAAACTCTCTTAACTTATTTAAAGAATTATATCTTCCAAAAAGACCTAACCTAATTTTAGAATTAAATGGAGATAGAAATATGGCTAGTAAAAAAAATAGTGGATAAAAAAAGACATTATATATAGTTAACCAGAAAAATTTCATGATACAAGAGATTGGTTAACATGTTCAAATACTTTTTCGCTGTCAATTTCTGACATACAGTATTGTTCCTTGCGGTAGCATGGCCTGCTTCCATTTTGTGAACAAGGTCTACACCATAAGCTTTTATTTTCAATCATCTTAGAGCCAGGCAAAACAGTTTTTGCGCCAGTTTCTTGTGATGTAGGTCCAAGAATCATGGTTACTGGAGTGCCTAATGCTTCAGAAATGTGAAGCAGTCCAGTATCGCTTCCAATAGTATGTTGAGAAGATTGAAGAATACCCATTGCCATTCTTAGGTTTGTTTTGTCTTTGAGGTTGATAATCCTATCATGCTTGATAACTTGATCGCATATAATATCATTCTTTGCTCCAAGAATAACAATTGTAGCATCAAACGACTTCATCAATCTCATCATTAAATTATTATAATTCTCAATAGACCATTGTTTCTGACTCCATGCTGCACCAGGCACTATTGTAATATAATTTCTATCAATATTGTTTTCTGACAGATATGACTTTGTTTGTTCTATCTCTTCGTTCGATAAATACAGTTTTGTTTCTGGAAATGGATCTGTTTTTTCCAATAGAGAATGGTACATTTTAATATGGCTAAAGCTCTTTTCAAAAAAATTCTGATAACCATAAAAAAGAATGAATCGTCGAAGTCTTGGTTTCTTTATTTGTCTAAAAAATCTCTTTCTTAAAAAAAATGATAACACTCTCGTTCTGAATACGCTATGAATATCGTAAACCATATCATAGTCGTTAGATCTAAGCATCCTTCCGAGAGACATTAGGCCTTTAAAGCCCGTTTTCTTATCAAAAATAATTAAATTATCAATTAAAGGATGGTGGTGCATCATCTCAGCAAATTCTGATTTGATAAGAAAGTCAATTTTATGATTTGGAAATTTTGTTTTAACTGATTGTAAAAAAGATGTAGATAAGACAATATCGCCTATGGAGCTCATCCTTATAATAAGAATCTTTTTCATTATGAATCTTGGTTAAACAGTTTATTTGTAAACCATGAAACAAAAATACTAATCTCATAAAGAATAAGCATTGGTATGGACATAATAATTAGACTTATAGGATCTGGAGGGGTAATAATAGCAGATAAGATAACTGTACTCATTATCGCCTCCCTTCTATACTGTCTTAAAAAACTAGGAGTTACTATACCTATTGATGAAAAAAGAAAAGAAGCAACTGGCAACTCAAAAACAATGCCTGATCCAATGATTAAGGCTAAAACAAAACTAAAATAATAATTAATAGAAAAGTTATTCTCGATACCCCCAGTTATCATTGATGCAAAGAAATCCAAAGAAAACGGCAAGATTACCTTATATGCAAACATGCCTCCCAACATAAAACATACAAATGCAGTTAAAATAAGAGGTAACAATATTTTTCTTTCTTTGTCGTAGAGTCCAGGAGATAAGAATTTCCAGATTTGAACTGTGATAATAGGTATTGAAAATATGAAACCTCCAATAATTGCTAAATTCCATTTTAACATAAACATACCTTGAATAGTTAAAACTTGAAGGTTCATTTCTCCAGTAATTTGATTGGCTGGAGCAATTAATAGATCTACCAAGTTATTTGAAAAATTAAATGTGATAATAGACATGAGGAATATTGCCCCAAGAGATTTTAATATTCTCCATCTAAGTTCTTCGAGATGGTCAATTATTGACATATCATTGTTATTCATGTTACTTTTTTACCTTATCTACAATATCATAAGGGGACTTAAACTTAATATCTTCCTCATTTAAATTTTCAACAAATTTTACTCTATCCTTGGACCAGAAATCTCTTATAACATCTTTCTCGATAATATTCTTCATTCTTCGGGTAAAACGTGACAATTGACGGCTTTTAATTTGATCATTATGCTGTATAGACTTATGATATTCAATAATAGCCATTGCAAAATCTTCAATTCCATCTCCCGATTTACAGCTAGTCTTAAAAATAGGTATTTTTTTAATATCTTTTTTAGTGGCAGAGATAATATTATTAATTGATCTCACTAAGAGATTTGCATCTTTTCTATCTGATTTATTAACAACAAATATATCTGCTAACTCTAATATTCCAGCTTTTAATAGTTGAATTTCATCTCCAGATTCGGGAACAAAAACAAGTGTGGTTAAATCTGTGATCTCAGATACACTATATTCCGACTGACCTACGCCTACTGTTTCAACAAAAATGATATCTTTTCCACTAAAAGCAAGAATATCACTAAAATCTTCAGCTAGATCTGTAACACCACCAAGTTCGGCTCTAGAACCCATACTTCTTACAAAAACTTTGTCATCATCAACAGAATTCTTAATACGCACCCTATCTCCTAAGAAAGAACCTCCTGTAATAGGGCTGGATGGATCAATTGCAATGATACCTACAGATAAGTTTTTTTCTCTGATTTTTGGAATCAACTGATTCATAATAGAGCTTTTACCCGCTCCAGGCGGCCCTGTAATACCTATTTTAATCGAATTAGAAGCGTGCTTAAAAATATGACTTGAAACATCTTTTCTAGAAAGCAATCCTGTTTCAATACCTGTCATTAATTCTGAAATTGCTATAAAATCATTTGCTTGCGCCTTCTTCAGAATTTTCTCTAGATTTTTTGAACTCATATCATAATTTAATTGCTAGAATTTTAAAAGAATAATCAAAACTAGAAATTTATTGACATCGCATTTGGAATAGAATAAGTTGCGTACGCAATTTATGGATAGACATAAACAACAAATTAAACGAGATCGACAAGATTTGAAACGTAGAGCAATCAATGCTCAGAACAAATCTAAGATGAGAACATTGATTAAAAATGTGATGTCTCACGACGACGCTAAAAAAGCAACAGAATCTTATTCGAGTGCAATTTCTTTCATTGATAAAATGGCAAGCAAGAATTTAATTCATAAAAATAATGCTGCTAGACAAAAATCAAAGCTTACTAATTATTTAAATTCTTTAAGTAAATAACAATTACTTAAATTTATCTTTAATAACTTCGACCCAACCAACTATTCGCTCTTCTGTGAGCTCTTCTTCATTATCATTATCAACACCGAGTCCTAAAAACTCATCACCGTCGAGCGCTTCAGATTCATCAAATTCATATCCTTCTGTTGGCCATCTTCCTATTAACTGACCGCCATTCTTCATAAATGGTTTAGCTAATAGACCAACAGCATCTAAATAATTAAAACTATATGATACTTGATCTCCAGCGCCAAAAAATGCGCCTGTAATATTGCTAAAATCTAGCTTTCGATATTCTAGATATATCTCTTCCCAATCTTCTTGTAATTCACCCACATTCCATGTTGGACAACCAATAATAAGATTTGAATATTCTAGCATTTTCGACGGTTCAGTCGATCTGATATCATATGAGTCTACCTCATAACCTTCTGCTTCCATAAGTTCTTGAAGCAATTCTGAAGCTTCTTCTTGATTACCAGTTGTGCTTCCCCAAAATAATCCTATTTTTTCCATAATAGTTAGATCCCCTCTAGTTATTTAATGGGGTAATTTAAGTATAGTTTTATATATTGTTGAGATTAAATCTCAAGAAATTATATTTCTTTATTTATCATGTCCTTGATAATTAGGAGCCTCTTTGATAATACTTACTTCATGAGGATGACTTTCTCTTCCAGCAGCAGCTGAGATTTGAATAAACTTTTTATTTTTATAAAATGAAGATAAATCTTTAGCTCCGCAATATCCCATAGATGATTTTAATCCACCAATTAATTGAAAAATTGTATTATTTACTGGACCTCTAAAAGGAACCATACCTTCAATTCCTTCAGGTACGAGCTTTAACTCATCTTTCTCTTGTTGAAAATATCGTTCACCGCCACCTTCTTTCATGGCAGCTAGAGAACCCATTCCTCTATATGATTTATATCTTCTTCCTTCATAAACAATAGTTTCTCCAGGACTCTCATCCATTCCTGCTAACATACCGCCCAACATTACAACGCTAGCTCCAGCAGCCAATGACTTTGCAATATCACCGCTATAGCGAATACCTCCATCAGCAATAATTGGAATATTATGCTTCAGACCAACCTTAGCACAATCAATCACTGCTGAAAGTTGCGGAACGCCTATTCCGGCAACAATTCGTGTTGTACAACTAGATCCTGCACCTATACCTACCTTTACGCAATCAGCTCCTGCTTTAATTAAATCTTCAGTCGCCTCAGCTGTAGCCACATTACCAGCTATTAAATCTAATTTCGGGAATGCTTTTTTAATCTTTTTTACCAATTCTAAAACGTATTCTGAATGACCATGTGCAGTATCTACTACAACAGCATCAACACCCACAGAATAAAGCGCGCTAATTCTATCAGACCAATCGTCTCTGACGCTCACCGCAGCTGCAACTCTCAATCTTCCATTTTTATCTTTTGAAGAATTAGGGAATTCTTCTTTCTTCGTTAAATCTTTAACTGTAATTAGACCTGCTAAATTGTCTTTTCCATCTACGACCAGTAATCTTTCTATTCTATGTTTTTGCAATATTTTTTTAGCTTCTTCATTAGTCGTATCTGATTTGACAGTGACTAAATTTTTTGCTGTCATTCTATCTTTTACCAAGACAGTTAAATCTGATTCAAATCGTATATCTCTCTTGGTAATAATACCTACCAACTTACCTTTTGCAAGCACTGGTAGTCCCCCAATCGAGTATTGGTCCATTAATTTCTTCGCTTCTCCTACAGATTTACTTTGATCTAAGGTAATAGGATTCTGAATCATTCCACTTTCATAGCGCTTTACCTTATCAACCATCAAAGCTTGCTCTTCAATACTTAGATTCTTATGAATAACACCAATTCCACCCTGTCTAGCAAGAGCAATGGCCATATCCGATTCAGTCACTGTATCCATTGCTGCGCTCATAACAGGTATATTCAATTCAATGTTCTTTGTAAGATGAGTTGAACAGTCTACTTCTTTAGGTAAAACAGAAGATTTCTGAGGGACTAAGAGAACATCATCAAATGTTAGTGTTTTTTTAATAGTATCTTTAGCCACGAAAAACTCCGAGCGTAAAGGTTGGAACGATTAGTGTGTTAAACTTCTTAGAATAAAAAGTTTTCATTAAGGTCAACATTGGACAATTTAATAAAAAAGATAAGAAAATCCAGCAGATTATTAATTGCTATCAAATTTCAACCAATTATACCCTTTATTGGTCGTAAAATAATAATAACAATAGAAGAATATAAAGTATCCTAACCCCATAAAGCCAAACCATAATTCTTTGGTTGATAAGAATATAAACAAAATAAATGGTAGATATTTCTGAGCATAGCCAAGATATTCTTTTGACTTAAATATTGATGCAACAATAAGAAATGGTAAATATACTACTGCACTAGTAGATAAAACTGGTTCATCTTGATATATTGAAAAGATTAGAGCAATAATAGTAATAATAGTAGAAACAATTTTGCTACGCAAACTATCTGAACGATATAATATATACAAAACAATAAAGAGCAAGAATAACCCAATCATCATCTTACCAAAAATAAGCACATCAATAAAAGCATAAATTGATAAGAACAATAGGAAATTTGTTTGAAAATCTCTTTTGACTGTACGAAATGGTCCAAAAGACTCAAATCTGCTCATTAACCATAGAAATAGGATAGAGTGTAAGGCAATATTTACAACACCAATCCAGTCTTCAGGAATCATAGAGAATAGGTAATATCTATTTAGATCAATTTCCATAGCTCTATAAATTGCTATATCATAAGATTTGACTAAATAATGTTGAAATGCAAACATAATCCACATTGGGAAAAATAATTCTAATCGATCAATTATATCGGTATCAATTCTCTGAAAAAGATTATGGATATGCTTATATATAGAAGATGTAGGCGGAAAAATTCTCTTAAACATTCAGCTTAAATCCAACCAAATTGATATAAGAATACAAGGAAGATAGATATTGGACTTACATATTTTATTAGAAAAGTAAAAATAGCGACAAAAGACTTCGATTTAAAAACAGAGTTTCCAAAGTAGATAGATTGAGATTCTCCTATTAATAGGTTTCTAACAACCTCATCTACTTTCCATACATATCCTGCAAACACTGCTAGAAAAAACCCACCAAGAGGTAAAAGAACATTAGATGCTAGGTAGTCAGCCATATCAAAGAAAGTGAAATCAGTTCCTAATAATTTGAAATCCGCAAGAACGTTAAAAGATAAAGCGCATGGAATCGCAGCTATATAGACTAAAATAGCCATAGTGAGTGTTGCCTTCCTTCTTGAATACTTCAACTCATCTGTTAAATAAGCAACACTAACCTCTAAAATTGAAATTGCAGAAGTTATAGCTGCAATAGTTAGTAAAAGAAAAAATAGGAGTGCAAAGAAATATCCTCCTGCTAATTGAGAAAGCAAGGGAGGTAATACGTGAAATACAAGACCAGGTCCTGCTGTAGGATCATATCCAGATGAAAACACAACAGTAAAGATAGCAACACCGGCCATTATTGCAATAAAAGTATCAAGGAATGCTACCAGATATGAGGCATTAACAATGTCGTCATTATCTGAAAGATAACTTCCATAAGTCATCATCGCACCCATACCTAAACTGAGAGTAAAAAATGCATGCCCTAAAGCAAGTAAGAAAGTTTGCGCATTAATTTTTGACCAATCTGGTTCGAATAAAAATTCTACTCCTTTATTGGAGTCAGGCAGTGCCAGTCCTTGAACTACTAAAATCATTAAAATGATAAATAAAGCGGGCATTAAATACCTACTCGCTCTTTCTAATCCCTCTCTAACGCCTGACAATATAATTCCAACAACCAGTAAGAAAAATCCTGTATGATAACCCATGACCCATAATGGATTGCTATTTTTAAGATCAAAAAACTCTCCTGCAAGTTGTGGCGTATCGAAAGTAAATCCTTTAATAGCTTCTATTGTATAGGCTACAGACCATCCGCCAACAATACTGTAAAAAGAAAGAATAGTAAAACTAGCAAATACTCCTAATGCCCCTACATATGTCCAAAAAGGTTTCCCTGATAACGCCCTAAATGCACCTACTGGATTTTTTTGTGTGGCTCTTCCTAATAAGATTTCAACATTTAAGATTGGCAATCCTATCATAAGAATACAAATCATATAAATGAATAAGAATGCTGCGCCACCGTTCTCTCCTGCGATATAAGGAAATTTCCAGATATTACCAAGTCCCACTGCTGAACCAGCAGCAGCCAATATAAAACTTGCCTTAGAACTCCATTGCTCTCTATTGTTGCTCATTTTCTTCCTTATTATTTAGAGGATCGCTTTCTTCAACGATCTCATCAAAGTTGTCAAGGTGCGCTTCTACTACCGCATCAAGAACGCTATAAAAATATAAACCAATTGCAATCCATGCAAATCGATTTCTTTCTCTTAAATAATGTTCCTTGGAATTTGCATAAGAATCATCATAATTATTATATTTTTTTCTATTTTCATTAAAACTCCATAATGCTAAGATTTCACCTGCCATCAATGTATATCCTTTGACTTTTTGATCATTATATATTTGTCCGGCTCCCGGTATTGTCAATGAACGCTTCAAAGCAACTTTAGGGTCTTTTAATTGTTCTTCTTCGGTACGAAAATCTACTTTCTGTTGAGAAAAAAGATAGGAAAAAATAACAAGGCTAAAGAATAGTGATTTTGCTAGCCTAAACATTCAATTTCTACTCTTGCTCCCATTGGTAATCCTGCTACTTGAATTGTAGTACGTGCTGGATACGCGCCCTTAATTCTTTTTTCTATTTCAGCATTTACTAATGGCGTATAAGTTAAGTCTGTTAGAAATACAGTAAATTTTCTTATATCTTCTATCGTCTTATTATTATCTGCCAAAACAGCTTCAATATTGTTAAAGACTTGGCTTACTTCATCTTCGATAGTATCATTATTTAATTCTCCAGATTCAGGATTTATAGGAATTGATCCTGCCATAACCCAATCAGAATTATCACCTAAATTTCTAAACATTGAATAGGGGCCAACGGGGGTAGGTGCTTTAAAATTGCTCATTACTATTTCCTTTCAAATTTTGCATAAACTTAACGTAGCTAATCCAATATCTTCATTGTGAGCTCTATGCGTTTTATCTTTAAAATTATGTATTATGAATTCTCCTACTGCTGCCACTTCCATCTCAAATAAATGTCCACCCGAAACCTGCATATCATGATTTCCTAAGGTGATATGAGCGTGTAAAAAAGGCTTATCATCTTTTAAAGCGATATTTCCTTGAAATGACAATAACTCAAGCGTAGAATCAAAAACTTTATGTATATAATCCTTTGAAGTAATATCATAAGCTCCTATATCGACATTCTTAACTGCTCCTATACCTGAAATCTGTCCAGAGTATATTTTTTGTTCTATACAAAAAACTGTTAGACTATCTATTACTTTCTCGCCTTTTTCAACATAAACAATATAAGAATCATCAATTTTTTGAAATTGCATTATAATTTCTCCGTTTCAGATTTTACTAACTTATTAACTTTATCCTTAATATCAATTAAAGAGAAATCTGCAGATGCTCCAGCCGTAGCAAAATCATCTTTCCCTCCACCTCCACCATCTAACTCTTTTCCAATAAGTTTTGCCAAAGAAGATGCAGATAGAGATTTTCCAATCAAATCTTTTGATACGCTAATGGAAACCATAGGTTTTTCATCAATAATTGCTGAAAAAACAGCAATACCTGAAACAAATTTTGCATCTAATTTTTTATTAAGTTTCTTTAAGTCATTAATTGAACCTATAACAACTGACTCATTGATAAATTGAATATTATTTAAACTATTTTGATTCTGAATAATCTTATCAATATCAATAGCATTTAACATTTCTGATTGATTCTTTTTCTCGAGTTCTCTTTTTTGTGAAGCTTCTTTTAATTGATTGATGACATCCATTTCATTCTGAATATGAGCGGTAACATGCTCACCAGTAAGTGCATGAACTCTTCTAACTCCAGATGCAATAGCTTTTTCGCTTGTTATCATAAAATTATTAATCTCACCAGTAGCTGAAACATGAGTACCTCCACATAATTCTTTGGAAAAAGACCCCATTGTCAATACTCTCACTTTATCGCCATATTTTTCCCCAAACAATGCTGTAGCACCTTCTTTTTTTGCTTCTTCTAATGTCTTTATATCTGTCTTTACACTGATATCTTCTGCAATCTTATTTTTGACAATCAATTCAATAGCTTCAATTTCTTTTTTATCAATTCTAGAAGGATGAGTAATATCTAATCTGAGATAATCGGGATGTACTAAAGACCCTGCTTGATTCACATGATCGCCTAAAACATCCTTAAGTGCTTGATGTAATAAGTGAGTTGCTGAATGATTAATCTTGATATCTCCTCTTCTCGTTGAATCTATTTGACAAGAGACATTCATATCTTGTGATATAGCTCCTTTCTGGAGACTACATACATGGATAATAAAATCTCCATCTCTCTGCGTATCGAGTACATTAAAAGAAAAATCTTGATTTTCTATATTTCCAGTGTCCCCAATTTGACCTCCTGATTCAGCATAAAATGGAGTCTTATCTAAAACAATATACACTTTATCATCAATATCAGCCCAATTCACAATCTTGCTAGAGCTTTTCTCTTCGCTATATCCAATAAAACTGGAATGTGGTGCATCGCTACTAATCTTCCACTTAATACCTGCACTATCCATAACAAACTTTTGACTCTTTTTAGCAAGATCTTTCTGTTTTTTCATTTCTGCTTCGAAACCTTGCGTATCCACTGTTTTTCCTTTTTCTGAGGCCATTAACTCTGTTAAATCTAAAGGAAATCCGTAAGTATCATATAATTTAAAGGCATCAGCTCCGCTTATATTTTCAGAATTAGAATTTTTGATTATTTTTTCAAATTGAATAATTCCTTTCTCTAGCGTAGTTAAGAAGGATTCTTCCTCGCTAAGTATAGTCTGCTCTATATGCTTTTGCTTATCTTTTAGCTCTGGATAGGTATCCGACATTGTTGCAACAACTGATTCAACTAATTTATATAAAATTGGCCCTTCATTATTAAGATCCATTGCAAATCTTGATCCCCTTCTAAGAACTCTTCTAACCACATAACCTCTGCCTTCATTTGATGGCAATACTCCGTCAGCAATTGCAAATGATAGCATTCTAATATGATCGCATATAACATTATATGCGACTTCATTATCTGCATAACTTGTGTTAGATATTTTCTCTAAATCAGATATGGTCTTTGCAAATAAATCTGTTTTATAATTTGAATTTTTATTTTGTAATACTGAACAGATTCTTTCTAACCCAGCTCCAGTATCAACATGTTTTTTTGGCAAATCTTCGAAGGTTCCATCTTGTAGGCGATTACTTTGTATAAATACTAGATTCCATAACTCCCAATACTCATCAGAGTTATTTACATGTTTAGCTTCTTGACTATCAACGTCATCTCCTACATAGTAATGTATCTCTGAACATGGTCCACAAGGACCTGTTTCTGCCATTTCCCAGAAATTATCTTTTGCTCCAGATCTTACAATGCGACTTTTATCAATATCGGTTTCTTTCTCCCACAGATCATATGCTTCATCATCGTCTTCAAATACTGTCACCCAAAGACGTGATTTGTCTAATTTCCATACATCAGTAAATAATTCCCAAGACCACTTAATCGCTTCTTTTTTATAATAATCTCCAAAAGACCAATTCCCTAGCATTTCAAAAAAAGTATGGTGAAATCCATCTCTTCCTACTTCTTCTAAGTCATTATGCTTACCGCTAACTCTAATACATTTTTGACTATTTACTACACGTAAGTGTTTTGGTTTTTCTGTATCTAAAAAAATTGGTTTGAATTGATTCATTCCAGCGTTTGTAAAAAGAAGTGACTTGTCGCCGTGCGGTAATACAGGAGCGCTAGAAACCTTATGATGGTTTTTACCTTCAAAAAAGTTAATAAATGATTTTCTAATTTCTTTGCTGTTCATCGATAAAGTGTTTCATATGAATCTAAACAAATAATATATTCATTAGGTGAAAAATAATCTAACAATAACTGCATTATTTCTACTTTTTTCTTGTTTTGTGTTTGGACAACAAGTCACCATTAATAATCTCGGAATTGATTCTAGAAAAAATGGTACGTTAATTAATATAGGCAGTACAAAAAAAATTGACTTAGAAGATGTAACTGCTTGGTATTCTTCCGAATGGTTTTATTTAACAGTCTATAATGCTGAGACGGATAGTACAAAATTAGCTGGCCAAGAATTGGGTGGATCAATTACAAAAATTGAAATAGCAAATAACGAAGAATCTACACAAATAGCTTTAAAATTAAGAAAAGAAATTGAGTCATTTGAAATCACAAATCCAACAAGAAAGAGTATATCTTTTCTTTTAAGACTATCTCAAGAAGAATCTAAAAAAAGTATTACATTGGATGAGGAAATTCAGACTTTTGCAAAGCAAAACGACGACGATATGAAAAAAGCTAGAAAGCTAGAAAAGAAAAATAACTCAATTCAAAAAACTGATAGGGCGATAGAACTATCTATATTAGGCGCTATTGTTGCTGCTAGTGATATTACTAATCCAAGCACTTTTATTCTTGGAGCAATAATTGCTTTATCTACTGTATTCTTTTAATCTATAAATCAGCATACTTATCAGTATACTCAATGAGTTTATTTTTAATACCTTCTTCATAAATTGAGTGCCCAGCATCAGGAATAATATGAAAATCTGCTTCTGGCCAAGCTTTATGTAGATCCCATGCTTGAACTACTGGACATATGATATCGTACCTTCCATGAACAATTACAGCAGGTATATTTCTAATTTTATCAATATTCTCAATTAAATAATTATCAGAATCAAACCAACAATTGTTCATAAAATAATGGCATTCAATTCTTGCAAACGCTTCCGCAAATTTTTCATCAGAAAAATCTCCAATAAAATTTTCATCTAATAACAACCTGACTGTACTCCCTTCCCAGGTGCTCCAAGCTTTTGCAGCCTCAATTTTTTTAGAATGATCGTCTCCAGTTAAAATTTCATAATATGCTTTCAATAAATTATTTCTTTTATCAGGAGAAATAGGAGCAAGAAAAGATTCCCATCTATCAGGAAAAATGTTATTTGCTCCCTCTTGATAAAACCAATCAATTTCTTTTTTTCTTACTAAAAAAATTCCTCTCAATATTAGCCCTTTGCATGAACTAGGATGTGTTTGGCTATATGCCAAAGATAATGTGCTACCCCAACTCCCACCAAATACCACCCAAGAATCAATTCCTAAATGTTTTCGTATTCTCTCAATATCCTCTACTAAATCCCATGTCGTATTTTCTTTTAATTCAGCAAATGGGGTGCTTTTACCACATCCTCTTTGATCAAACATAATAATACGCCATTTTTCAGGATCAAAATATTGCCTATACGAAGAACTAATTCCTCCTCCAGGACCTCCATGAAGAAAAATCACAGGTTTTCCATTCTTGTTCCCTGATTCTTCAACATAAATACTATGCATATCAGATACGGGCAACTGGAAAGAGTTAAATAGTTCAGCGGTTGGATATAAATTCATGACAGAACTTAATTAATATAAATTATATTTTTAATAGTTAATAAATTTGTTGCCCATTAATAAGAATTCCGTAATTTTACTGCGTCTTTAATGATATGAAAATTGGTGTATTAAGAGAAAGCAAAGCTGGTGAAAAGAGAGTAGCCATTATACCCTCTACAGTTTCAGCGCTTACAAAAAAGGGCTATTCTTTTGTCATACAAAAAAATGCTGGCCAAGCATCAAATTACTCGGATAATCTATACATCGATGCTGGAGCAACCATTGGTGAGTCTCAAGATGTATTTAATTGTGATATTGTGGTAAAAGTAAATACTCCTTCTAGCGATGAAATTTCATCGTTAAATAGTACGACTCTTCTTATTTCATTATTTCAAACAATTAAAGAAATTGATTTGGTAAAACAATTAAAATGTTCTGCCTTCTCTTTAAATCTTTTACCAAGAACAACGTTAGCTCAAAAAATGGATATCTTGAGTTCACAAGCAAATATTGCTGGCTATAAAGCTGTCTTAATTGGAGCAGATCATATTGGTAAGTATATGCCACTATTAATGACTGCGGCAGGAACAATATCTCCTTCAAGAACTCTTGTTATTGGAGCTGGTGTTGCTGGTTTACAAGCTATTGCAACGGCCAAAAGATTGGGAGCTCAAGTAGAAGCATTTGATGTAAGACCTGAAGTAAAAGAGCAAGTAGAAAGTTTAGGTGCTAAATTTGTCGAAGTAGAAAGTGATAGTGATGATGGAGTTGGAGATGGTGGATATGCAAAAGAAACAAGTGAGGCATACAAACAAAAACAGCAAGAGCTGATGAAAGAAAGAATTTCTAAATCTGACTTAGTCATTACGACTGCGCTAATTCCAAATAGACCTGCACCAGTATTGATTCCAACAAATATGGTAGAATCTATGATGCCTGGATCTGTTATTATGGATTTAGCATCTGAAAATGGTGGAAATTGTGAATTAACGAATGCTGATGAAGTAGTAAATCATAATGGTGTCTTAATTGACGGAAATACAAACCTTCCAAGTACCATGGCCACACATGCTAGTCAGCTTTTCTCGAAAAATGTTGAGGCAATAATTGATCATTGCCATACTGAAGAAGGATTTAAATTAAATAAAGAAGATGAAATTATTGATGGAATGCTCTTTATTGAAAATGGTGAAGTAAGAAATCAAGCAACAAAAGAGGTTATGTAATGGATATTAATTTAATAACAATATTCATTTTAGCAGTATTTGTAGGTAATGAAATTATTAACAAAGTACCCCCAACTCTTCATACACCTTTAATGTCTGGTTCAAATGCTATATCGGGTATTGCAATTGTTGGTGCTTTATTAGCGATTAGCACTGATGGGCAAGTTAGTACTTATCTTGGATTGGCTGCATTGATTTGTGCAACAATTAATGTTGTAGGTGGATTTTTAGTAACTGACAGAATGTTAAAAATGTTTAAGAAAAAATGAATTTATTTTATATCATATCAGCCGTTTGTTTTATCCTAGGATTAAAACGTTTATCGCATCCAAAAACTGCGAGAAGTGGAAACTTTCTAGCTGCTCTTGGAATGCTCATTGCTATTGCTGCAACATTGGCATCTTCTAATGTATTAGACTTGAAATTAATTGCAATTGGAGTTGGAGTTGGATCTGTCATTGGTTTATTATTTGCAACTAGAGTTCAAATGACAGAAATGCCTCAGATGGTTGCTATCTTTAATGGTTTAGGTGGAGCTGCATCTGGTCTTGTTGCTTCTTCTGAGTTTTTATCTAATCCAGGTAGTCCATATTTTATTGTTTGTTTAAGTGTATTTATCGGATCATTAACTTTTACTGGAAGTTTTATTGCTTTTGGTAAATTGCAAGGTCTAATATCTGGAAAAGCTATTACCTTTAAAGGACAACAAGCTTTAAATGCTATTTTAGCTCTAGGAGCATTATTATTAATTATTTCTCCTAATCTGATTTTTGATTCAAGTATATATGCTGGATATCTTCCTGCATTCTTTGGAGTTATTATCTTAGCACTTCTTTTGGGAATAGGTTTAACAATCCCAATTGGTGGAGCAGATATGCCTGTTGTTATTTCTCTTCTTAATTCTTATTCAGGAGTTGCTGCTGCTGCAACAGGATTTTTAATAAATAATCAGGCTTTAATTATTAGCGGATCTTTAGTTGGTGCATCCGGTCTAATCTTAACAAACATTATGTGTAAAGGTATGAATCGATCTTTAGCTAATGTGATATTCGGTGCTGTTGGGGCTGAAACTTCAGCTGGAAGTTCTGATGGAAAAGAAATGAACATTAAGAGCTATTCTACAACAGAAGCAGCAATGATTCTAGATGCTGCTGAAAAAATTGTGATTGTACCAGGATATGGACTTGCTGTAGCACAAGCACAACATGTTGCAAGAGAAGTAGCTGATACATTAGAAGCTCAAGGTAAACAGGTATTGTATGCTATTCACCCTGTTGCAGGGAGAATGCCGGGCCATATGAATGTACTTCTCGCTGAAGCAAATGTATCTTATGATTTACTTAAAGATCTAGATGAAATTAATCCTGAGTTTGAAGATTGTGATGTTGCACTGATTCTTGGAGCAAATGATGTTGTAAATCCTGCAGCAAGACATGATCAATCAAGCCCTATCTATGGTATGCCAATCCTCAATGTAGATAAATCTCGTACTGTGATTATCAACAAAAGAAGTATGAATCCAGGGTTTGCAGGTGTACAAAATGAATTATTTGGATATGACAATTCTATCATGGTCTTTGGTGACGCTAAAGACATGCTCAATGATCTTTTAAAAGAAATCAAAGAATTATAAATCATTTTATAATATATTTTTTCTATATTCAGTAATGTCTCTACCTAGCCTATATGAACTTGCAGACGAGTTTAAAGAAGCTTTAGAAAGTCTAACAGATCTTGATGACCAGTCTGTAAAAGATACCTTAGAATCTCTTGAAGGAGAATTCAAACTTAAAACCACTAATGTTGCAAAATATATTAAGAATCTAGAGCATGCAGCTGAAGGTATCAAAGAGGTAGAGTCTAGACAACATAAAAGAAGGACTTCTATTGAAGCTAAGATAAAATATTTAAAAGAATATCTAAGACATAACCTAGAAAAAACTAATACCGAGAAAATTGAAAGTGCTGAAATCAGTATTACTATTCAGAAAAATCCACACAAAGTTGTTATTACTGATGAAAATTTAATCCCAAGTGATTTTCTTGAAACAAAAGAAGTTCAGTCCATTGATAAGGCTAAAGTAAAAGAGGCATTAAAAAATGGAAATGAAGTCCCCGGCTGTGAATTAATTCAAGAAAAACGTGTATCAATTAAATAAAGCGAATTTAAAATAATGCTAATAAGAAAGATCGCAAGACATAGGATGTTAATATTGAGACTATCTATGATTACATTGATAGCTATGACTATTTATGATAATAACATCTTCGTTCCTTACAGTTTAGATGTAAGTCTTAATACATCTCTCATATTGAGCGTGCTTGGTTTTTTCCTTGTTATGCTAGGAGGGTTTGGACGAATATGGGCTTCGCTATATATTGAAGGATTTAAAACAAAAACGCTAATTAAGGAAGGTCCTTACTCCATGGTAAGAAATCCGCTATATGTTTTTAGCTTAATGATATTTACAGGACTCTGTCTTGCAATTAAATCTATCCCTATTTCAATTGCTCTCATCACTATATTTACTTTATTTCATATCCCAACAATATTAAATGAAGAGAAAACATTGCTTGATACGCATGATGAGTCTTATAGAGAGTATTATAAATCAACACCGCGATTATTTCCAAATATTTTCAAGTATAGAAAGCCAAAATCTACTGATAGAATAGAAGTCAAAATTGAAAGGATCAATAAAAGACTATGGGAAGTGATTGGTTATTTAGTGTTGTTTGTAATTATAGATGGTTACTGGATTTCTAGCTTATTATAGAAAAATTATTCTTCTTTTTCACCGCTAGGCAATAAAAGATCTACTGATTTTTTCAATTTCTTATTTCTAGTAGTAGTGATTTCTTTATAGCTATTAGTAAGTGCATCAATTTGATTTTCATGCTTCTCTAGTAGAGCTTCCATCTTAGTCCACTCTACCTTGAATTGATTAAAATTATTCTTAAAATCATCAACTTTAGTACTCAAAGTAAAATTATGAACTGATGTTTTAAGCATTTGTAACATCGCAAATAATTCAGGTGTTCCAACAAGAATTACTTTCTTTTTTAACGCATCTTCCCAAATATCATAAAACTCTTTTCTAATAAAATTTAGTACACTTTGACTTGGTACAAACATTAATACAAAATCTACGCTACCTTCTGAAACATCTACATAACCATCTTTCTGCATTTCTTTGATTCTATCTTTTACATCTTTTTCAAAAGCTTTCTTTTCCGAATCTTTTTCAAATTCGCTATCAGCATTAACCATATCTTTATAATGTTTCAAAGGAAATTTTGAATCAAGATTTACATATACTTGATCTGGAAAATAGAACGTATAATCAGGTCTGGCACTACCATATTTTTGCTGTGATTTCCAATGAACATTCTCTTGTAAACCAAGATTATCAAGGAGCTGTTCAACTCTGTATTCACCTAAACTCCCTCTTTCCTGCGAACTTCTAAAGATTAAATTAAACTCATTAAGAGATTTAGTGACTTCTTTCTGGCTATTTTGATAGGTTGTTTCTAATGCTGATTTTGTTTCAGATAACTTATCGCGCAATTCTTTAATATTCTTTTCTGATCCAGCAAATAATTCTCCTATTGCAGCAAACTGATCAGTAATTTCATTTTCATCTTTTCCCACTGATTTAAATTTCTTATCTATATAAAAAATGAGAAATATGACTCCAGCAATTAAAGCAATAAGTAAATAAGTATTAATCATATCAATTCTTTTTCTCTTAACATATTTATTAGTTCTTCTTCATGATAATTTACAGGAAAAATTTCATATCTGTTTTCTTTTAAATGAAAAAGCGTCTGACTTCCAACATTTAGTCCATAATAACGTTCTAAAATATACCTATAGAATGAAAGCTGTAGTGAATAGTGATTGAAATTACAGTCTTGCAAATGCGCCGTAGCATTTAAAATACCTACTTTATTTTTATAGGACGTTTTATCAATGCGTTTATTGGTCTTCCAATCTACAAGATGGTATGTATCCTGCTTTTTGTTATATACCAACACATCAATTGTACCAGCAATTCCTAATTCTTTTGAATAGATAATTACTTCAGAAAAAAACGTGTTATCAGGATCTTTTTGCTTTTCTTTAATCCATGAAGCGCCCACAATAGACATTTCATGTTTTGGTTCGACATTATCCTTAATAAATGATTCTAGCTCATTGTGAACCACTGTTCCACGTATTGCTCCCTTCCCCCATTCCTTAATAACTTCATCTACTGTTTTACCGCTATATTTTGGGTGAGTATTAATTAGTTTCTGAGCAATACCAACTTGATCAAATTTCTCAAAAAAATGATGAATAAATTCTGTAACGCTAGAAAAGTTAAAATTAGGAGCATCCTTTAACAGATATTTATGATTTTTTTGATCAAGAGAAATATCCTTAGTGAATAATTTATTCATTGTTAAATAAATTATCCTTCATGTAAAACATCTTTATTGTCACTTTTTCTTAGCCTGTTAACCCTTCTTCGTGTAATTCTGCGTTGCATAAATCCTAATGTCCAACTAATCAATAAAAGAATTGGAATCATTGCCATTTTTGGTCTATCAGAAGTAAGGGTAAAATAGAGTAATAAACTTGCTGTAAATAGCTGTATATAAAACTGGGTAGTGTTAATAGCTTTAAGCTTATTCATTAAGCGCCAATTAAATCTAGAATCAACCTAATGACTTGTCCTGAAGCGCCATTCTTTTGGATATAGCTTCTATTTTCTACACCCCAAGATGTACCAGCAACATCAAAATGTGTCCAAGGAATATCTTTACCCACAAATGCTTTCAAAAATGCTGCTCCTGCTATTGTACCAGCTTGCCCAGGTGAACCTAAATTTTTCACATCAGATATATTAGATTTTACTTGATCACAATATTCATCCCATAAAGGTAATTCCCATACAAGCTCACCAGTATTGTCAGATGATTTCTGAATGTTTTCGATCAGTCCTTTATTATTTCCAAGTATAGCACTTGCAATGTGCCCAAATGTTACTACGCAGGCACCTGTTAGGGTAGCAAAATCGACCATAAACTCAGGATCATAGTGTTTACTTGCATAAGAAAGTGCATCTGCAAGAATTAATCTACCTTCTGCATCTGTATTTAATATTTCAATTGTTTTTCCATTGTATGCAGTTAAAATATCTCCAGGTAGCATAGCAGATCCACCTAACATATTATGTGTTGATGGAACAATGGCTACAATATTTTTCTTAGGTCTTAATTCTGCAACAGCATTCATTGTACCAAATACGATAGCAGAACCGCACATATCAAATTTCATTTCATCCATTTTTGCACCTGGTTTTAATGAAATTCCACCAGTATCAAATGTAAGTCCTTTACCTACTAAAACAACCGGCTTTTCATCTTTGGAGTCTGCACCAAAATATTCCATGATAATGAACTTTGGAGGTTCATTCGTTCCTTGTGCTACACCAGCAAAAGCTCCCATACCCATTTTTGTAAACTCTTCCCTATCAAATATTGTGACCTTCATATCGCCTTTTTTTCCTACTTCCTGCGCAAATTCAGCAAGACGTGAAGGGGTGCTTACATTGGGTGGATTATTAGCAAGATCTCGAGCTTCACATACGGCATTTGCTATAGTAGCTCCTTTTTTAGATGATTCGGTACAACATTTACCAACCATAGTAATCTTTTCGAGATGGTAGTCACCTCTATTGTCTGTAAAAAATTCTAGAAAGCGATAACTCCCCAATACAAGACCTTCTGAAAACGCCTGACAGAAATAATCATCATTATCTGATGTAGGACATTGCACTGATATAGAAGAGTATTTATTGCTGATAATAAACGCCATGACTGTACCTGCAGCTCTTCTCAAATCTTCTGGAGTGGCATTATCAGATTTTCCTAATCCAAAATAAAGAGTTTTTTGATCATCATTAAAGTCATAAGCAAGTTCGCCTACTTTGCCCTTCATTTGACTTTTAATTAATTCAGAATCATTTTTATCTTCATAAACACCTACTGCTAAGACATCGCTATTCTTAACATTATCCATGTTTGTGTCATATTCTAATTTATTGATATGTGCCATTATTTCTCCTCAATTCAAGCTTAAATTATGATTAAACCTAACTAGACCACCCTTTTCATCTTTAACAACTGCAACAAAAGTGATGTTAGCTGTACACGCTAATCTGTGCCCGTGATCCTTGCTCTCCGCAAAAGCCTTAATCTCTATTTCAAGAGATGAATTTCCTGTTTTTATAACTTTGGACTCACAATTTACCCAATCTCCTAAAAAAACAGGTTCTTTAAATTCTACTTTATCCATTGCGCGAGTAACTACGCCCCAAGCATCTGTTTTTTTTAAAAAATCATTGGAAGCTTTTACGCCGGCAAGATCTAACCACGCTAACATAGTGCCACCGAATAAAGTACCGGCTGTGTTAATGTGTTGCGTTTGAACTAGTTCTGAATATTTTGATATTGTATTCACGGTGGTAATTTAAAAAGATTTTTATCGTTAGTTATTAGTTATTTATAAAAAGTTATTAAAAAATATTATAGATGTTCTTTTGCTATTCTTTCACCTTCTTCAACATCAACCTTAGAAAAGACATATGCTCCTGATAAGAATAAGATAGAAACTGATAATATTCCGTATCGTGCAGCTTGTTCCGCATCTCCAGTCATATTATTAAGCAAAAGTGTAACAGTACCCATCAGTAATGGTCCAATTACCGCTGCAAATTTTCCTAACATATTATAAAATCCATAATATTCTGCTGACTTATTTTCTGGTATGATTCTAGAATACAAACTTCGACTTAATGACTGGATTCCTCCTTGAAAACACCCTATTAAGATTGCAACACAATAGAATTGCCATATCTCAGTTATAGAATAAGCACCAATGAGGATTAATATATATGCTACTATTCCTGCATATATCCCATTCTTTAAACCAATTCTACCTGCGATCTTTATATAAATTAAGGTCGCAAAAAATGCAATGAATTGAATCAATACTAATGCACCCATGATTGCTGTTTGATCAAAACCTAATGTCATAGCAAAATCAGCTGCCATACGAACAACCGTATCTACCCCATCGATATAAAGCCAGTATGCAAGTAGAAAAGTGGCTACTACTTTCAAATTTTTTATCTCATTAAAAGTACTTCTAAAATCTGATAAGCCATCTCTTATAGAATCAACTAAAGACTTTTCATCATGATATTTCGGCTCATCTACAAAAAGCATAATTGGCAATGAAAATACTGCCCACCATATTCCAACAGATATAAATGAATATTGAATTGCTTGTGTGGCATCAATTAATCCAAAAGATGAGGGATAAGTAAGCATCAAAAAATTGATAACAATTAAAATACCGCCACCTAAATATCCTAGCGAGAAGCCTAACGCAGAAACATAATCTACATTATCCCTATTGCTAACAGCAGGTAATAATGAATCATAAAAAGTATTTGCGCTTGAAAATCCTATTGTAGCAAAGATATATACCAACAATGCAATAGGCCACATTCCCTGTGCAATAAAGCCTAATCCTATCGTCATTACTACTCCTAGAAAAGCAAAAAAAATCAGAAATTTTTTCTTAAAACTTCCATTGTCAGCAATAGCACCAAGAATAGGTGCTAATAATGCTACAATTATTGAAGCAATTGAGTTTCCTAAACCTAAATAAAAAGTGCTGGCTGAAACGCTATTTGTATCTGACCAATATTGAGAAAAAAATAGAGGGAAAAACCCAGCCATAACAGTAGTTGCAAATGCAGAATTTGCCCAATCATATAAAGCCCAGCTATAAACTTTTTTCTGCATCATTAACCCTTCCTGATCGATAACTTAATTGTTATTCCATCTAAATCAAACGACTCTCTAAGTTGATTATGCAAATACCTCTTATAAGCAACAGTAATCAGCTTAGGATAATTACAAAAGAAAGCAAATATTGGTGGTGAAAACTGTACTTGATCTACAAACTTTAATTTAATTGACTTTCCTTGCAATGCCGGAGGCGGATATTTCCTTACTGTCTTTACTAACCATTCATTTAGTGCTTTTGTACCAAGCTTATCTCGTTGTTTTTCAAAGACAGTCCATGCCTCAGATAATACATTTGAAATACGTCTTTTTGTTAAAGCAGAAACAAAAAGTATAGGATAATATTGCAGCAAATGAAACTGATGAAACATCTCTTCTTTAAATATTTCTGCAGAAATATTTTTATTAGCAGTTAAGTCCCATTTGTTGACTAATATTATCATTCTTTTCCCTCTACGAATTACTTCGCTAGCAATTGTTTTTTCCTGCTTTGTAAAGCCTTTCTCAGCATCAATAACAAGCAAAACAACGTCAGATCTGACTAATGAATCTATCGCTCTTAATGAGCTATAAAATTCAATATCATCATCAATTTTACTCTTCTTTCTAAGGCCAGCTGTATCAATAATCTTGATAGAATTTCCATGCCATTTAATGTACGTATCAATAGAATCTCTTGTGGTTCCAGCAACATCAGATACAATAGCTTGTTCCTTCTGAATTAGTGCATTCAAAATAGAAGATTTCCCTACATTTGGCATACCAACAATTGAGATTGACATAGATTCTTCATCAATATCTTCAAAATCCTTCCCTTGTAAATCTTCGTGTGCAAATAGCATATCTAGAATATCTCCAACACCAGCACCATTTAATGCTGAAATTGCTACAGGTTCTTCTAAGCCTAAATCAAAAAATGGTATGATTCTATCGCTATGATCTGGCGTATCACATTTATTAACTGCTAAAATATAGTTCTTGCTAGATTTTCTAACCATTTTTGCTAGATGACTGTCATTTGGATTTAACCCATCTTTGCCATCAACCATGAAAATAATTCCATCGCACTCATTTAAGGCTTCTACAATTTGTTCTTTAATCTTATCGTTAAAAATATCTTCATTTGAGCTGACAAATCCTCCAGTATCGATAATATCAAATGTTTTATTCAGCCACTCTCCTGATGCGTAAATTCTATCTCTTGTAACACCTTCAACTTGATCAACGATGGACGTTCTTTTCCCGGAAAGTCGATTGAAAAGTGTTGATTTTCCGACATTCGGTCTTCCTATTATGGCAATTTTAGATTTTTTACTCATGTTGTTGAATTATACAACTAAGGGGATTGTAGTGCTATAAAATTTATTTATCGCAAAATATGTACTAATAACTCTATCCAGAGCACCAAAGAAACCATAAAGGATAGAAGAAAAATAGGTCCGCGTCTTGAAAGTTTTGGATTTGTTGATCTTATGATGAAATGAATAGATCTAAGTCCTACATAAAGCCAAGCAAGTATCACGGTTAGTAACGTGACATGCTCAATCGTGAAAGCTAAAATACAATAACAGTAAAAAAGTATTGGTGCTTGATATAAATTTTTATAATGCTCTCTTGAAGCTTGAACATTATCAGGAATTTCTTGCCATGAAGGCATAAACTTTAGCCATCTTGAATCAAGCTCCTTCATCTTAAGTGCTTTTTCTATGGTCTTGGCATTAAGAAGTGTGTGTAGATAGGTCAAGAAAACAAGAGGAAAAATAGGAAGTAGTATTTGTGTATGATCCATCTATTGGCCTAGATAAACTCTGAGTGGTTCGCTACGAGTTTTATGTGCAAGACGTCTAATAGCTTTTTCTTTAATTTGTCGAACACGTTCACGCGTTAGACTAAATTGTTCACCAATCTCATTAAGTGTAAAAGATCTATCGCGATTAATACCAAAATACATTTCAATAACAGAGCGCTCTCTGTCTGTTAAAGTGCTTAGAGCTGAAGCGATTTCTTCCTTCATGGATGTATCCATGACTTTGTTATCAGGATCTTTTTCTTGCTCATCCTCAATGACATTAATTAAAGAACTATCTTCTCCTTCTGCAAATGGCGCATCTAAAGAACTATGTCTTCTTGAATATTGCAATGCATTAAATACTTCTTCTGTTTTTACTTCAAGTTGATGACTAATTTCTTCTACTTTCGGAGGTCTACCCATTTCAGCCTCTAATTTTTCTGCTGCTTTTGTAATCTTGGTAATAGTACCCACTCGGTTTAAAGGTAATCGAATCAAACGTCCTTGTTCAGCTAATGCCTGCAGTATTGCCTGCCTAATCCACCATACCGCATAAGAAATAAATTTAAATCCACGCGAAGGATCAAATCGTTTTGCTGCTTTGATTAAGCCTAAATTTCCTTCATTAATGATATCAGAAAGAGATAACCCATTTCCTTGATACTTTTTAGCAACAGATACTACAAATCTTAGGTTAGCCTCTACTAACTCTTTCATCGCCTGCTTGTCGCCTTTTGCAATGCGCACTGCCAATTCTACCTCTTTTTCCGGAGCTAGAGGTTCATATTGAGAAATTTCAGATAAATACATACTAATAGTACCGCTAGACACTTTAGATCTTCTGATTCTTTCATCAGATCGTTCTTTTGCCTGCTTCATAACTTCTTCTCTTTCAAGCTTGATTAAATCTGCTGCTATCTCTTTATCAGATTTAGCTACTTTTTTTGCTGTAGATTTCTTTTTTGTTTTAGTTTTCTTCGCAAGAGTTGCTGACTCCATTTTTAGAATTTCTTGCTCTACATTTGCTAATTCTTTTTTAAATGCTTTTTTTGAGGTTTTTTTTACAGCCAATTGATAAGTTCCTTTTGATCAAAAATAATTGTTTTCACGGCATGAAATTTAACAAATTCTGGGTATTTTCCAAGGTATTTTATTTGTCAATATGATGCAATGCTTCGTCTAAATCTGAAAATTTGAACTTGTATCCACTCTCTAATGTTCGCACTGGAGCAGTTTTAGGACCATATAACACTATTTCACTGATATCTCCAGCCATTTTTACTATAAAGCTTGGAATAAATAATATCCATGGAAAAATGCCATTGTAATGCTTTCTAATTGTATGATAAAAATCTTTATGATTGATAGGTTTAGGGGAAATTAAATTAAAAGAGCCTTCAACATGATTGATGATAGCATGATTAATAAACCCTACAACATCATCAATATGAACCCATGGGAAATAATTTTTTTTTATGCCTAGCATTGGCAATGAGAAAAAGGAGAGAAAGCCAATTAATAAAGAAAAATTTGATGTAAGAATCATTCCAATTCTAAGATGAACTACTCTCATACCTGCTTCAATAAATATCTGACAAGATTCTTCATTCAATTGACATACTTTTGATAAAAAAGAGTCTCCACTATGAGAATTTTCATCAACTTGACCATCATATACCATATCCTTCTTAGCATAAAAACCAATAGCAGATGCATTGATTAATAAACTGCTCTTTACTTGATTTCTCCTTAGAAATTGCAATAAAATTTGCGATAAATCTACTCTACTGCTTAAAATTTTATTTTTGACATTTTTTGTCCAGAACTGCGCTACATTCTCACCGCTCAATTTAATAACAACATCGGTATTCTGTAAAAGGCCTATCTCATTAGCATCCCAATCTACAAAGTCCACTTTCTGATTAAATTTATTCTGATATTTTGATGGATTTCTTGACAAAATAATAACACGGTGATTTTGTGATATTAAGGAATTAACTAGTCGAGATCCGACTAAACCTGTTCCTCCAACAATAAGAATCTTCATTTTCTAGATAACTTACTCAGTACCTTTTTAATTTTGGCTTGAGTTTCGCTACTGAACCAATTATCAATTAATACCTCATAATCAAATTCAGTATCGTGCATTAAAGATTTTTTGAGCCTAACAAATGGTTCTCCGGCATTTATATAGAATTTTGCTAACTTCTTTGCTCTTTTAAGAGCCTCTGCTGTTGCGCGTTTCTTACCGATAAAAGGATTACCAATATATTCATTAATCAAGCCCTTTTTGTATGCTTGTTTTGGAGTATACATTTTACATTGAGTGGCTACTTCGAACAGATTCTCTCTGCCTATGGAATGACTAATAATTGATAACATATCTGGTGGTAAATCAATACCGATTGCCATTTCATTAAGTCCCATTCTGTGCATTCCAAACATTCCATAACGATAATCTGATGCTAATGCTATTAAACACCCTCCAGCAATTGCATGTCCACCCACTATACTTATTACTGGACCTGGAAATTCTCTAAATGAAACTAACAGATCTCGAAGAGTATTAAAAATAAGAGAAACTTCGCTAGCTTCTTTCGCATTCATTAAATCTTTCAAATTAAGTCCTGCGCTAAATACTTTTTCATTGCCCATAATAATTACAGCTTTACATTCATCATAATTGAGTTCTGCCATAATATCTTTTGCTCTTGAAACGCTTAAAACATTTGGACCTTTATCACCCATTCGAATAATCTTGATATCATTTTCTATGCTAACATTCATATAAATTTCTCCTCAATAATTACAATTCATCTTTCAAAGCATCGAATACAGGTACACTTTTCTGATCTGCAAAATCAAAACATACTAATGTCATTTCACATGTGATGGCACATTCGTCGTCTCCTTCTATAAATACACCATATTCATAGTCAAAACTTTTACCGCCAACACGTGAAACTCTGATACCAATTGTTAATTTTTCTGGATAACTAATCTGTTTCAAATAATCAAGCTTCATAGAGGCAACTATAAATGGAAATTTATATCGATCATAAGGTTCAAGACCTATATCAGCAGCATGTCTAACTCTTACATCTTCAATAAGATTTACAGCTGTTCCATGATTTAAATGACCTAACATATCTTCATCATACCATCGGGTTTCTATATCATAAAATCTTGTAAATGTATCTTTTGTCATTAGTCAATTAAAAATTGTGAATTATGCATAGGAAAAATACATTTTTCTTTTTTTCCAAACCAGTTATATCTTTTCTTAGCAACAAAATCATAACATATATCTGCTAAAAAAGATGGGAAAATAAATTTAAAATATCGTAAAGGATGATTGAGCTGATCTAAGACGAGAAATGCAGCTTTCGATTTTGTAAAAATCTTATTGTCTTTTTTGACAATAACGGTATTCACATTATCAATATATTTTTGATTCAAAGTTCGTTTAGCGTAGTCAGATTGTATAGGGCTATAGTAAATAGTTTTGCTATGATCATGTGATAAAGAAAAGTCCATTCCTTTAGAACATAAGATACAGAACCCATCATAATATATTACAAACTTTGACTCCATTATAAGATATAAGGAATAATAAAAGCTGTTTTCTTTTTGTAGGATTCATGATCATCAAAACGAGATAATGACTTATCAATTCTTATCATTCCAGGAATCCAAACACCGATAATAAAAATGCTTAAGATTAATATTGGAACCCACCATAAATGTGTTTCAATGGTTAATAATAAAAAGCTAGAATAAATAAGTAGTTCACCAAAATAATTAGGATGTCTACACTGTTTCCATAATCCATCAGTAATTAAACCTGAATTATGTTTTAAATAAATATATTTCTGCATATCTGATGTAAAATGATAGAATACACCAAATGAAAATAAAATAATTGCACTTATGATAACATTTAATGATGCTTCATGGCCATTCATAGTAATGATTAGAGCAGGAGCCCAGTACAGCATAAGACCAAAAAGAATGAATAATGTATATGGTATACCAGCTTTTCTTTCCCAACTTTTATCTGGAAAAATACTGCTCTTCATGACCCACATAATTCCATAAGATCCATGCAAACATAGATAAATCCACGCAGTAATATTGCCTAATTGATTGAAATAATAAATTAACCCAAGTACTACTAGCCAAGTAACGCTTTTGGTAAAATCAATGGGATATTTTTGTTTAATTTGCATAGAAAAAAAATGGTATAAGTAAAATCAGCAAAACAATCATAATTGTTATAAATGACTTTCTATATTTTGTGATTAATTCTTCTTTATTATTCATTATCTAACGGCTTCCAAGCTAGCATTCCACCATCAATATTGATAGCATTAAAGTTGTTTTCTCTTAAGATATCCTTACCAAAATTAGATCTGTTTCCACTGCGGCAAACAACATATATATCTTTACTTTTTACTTCATTGAGTTCATTAATTCTTAAAGATAGCTCATCAATAGGAATTAGAATTGCTCCTTTAATATGCCCTAAAGGTCCATGGAATTCTTCCTCTGTTCTCACATCTAATACAACTGTATTGCTATCAAGAATGTTTGACTGAAATTCTTCCATTGATACCACATCTATATTATTTTTACTGCACATAGTTATCGAAAAAATAACTATAAAAATTGAAAATAAATATTTAATCATTCTTCTTCCTTATATATCGTTTTATTGTAAGAAAATTAAAAAATGTTCCAAGAACAACAAAAACTATCATTAAGATAATTGTCAATCTCATGATTTTTTAATCTCTGTACCAAAAACTTTATCCCAAATGGTAAATGTTGAAGCATAATTTCCTTTATTTTTTGAATGATGAAGATCATGGTGTTCTGTGGTGCCATAAAAAGGGATCGCAGATACAATTTTTGAAGATTTTATGCCAGAATGAATGTCTAATTCATGTAAATTTCTTAAGGCCATCATAGCCCATAATGCATACGCATTTATCTCAGGAAAAAATATTGCAATCACTGCCAATCCAATAAAAGGACCTATAGCTCCAAAAAACCACTCAAGAGGATGAGTAAAAATATATTCCATTGGAATAGGCATTGTAGATCTGTGATGAGTTATATGAATTTTTTTATACAAAAACTTTGTATGCAATGCTGCATGATATAGATAAAAATATAAATCATCTATCAAAAAAATAAGAGTTAGTTGAAATAGAAATAATCCAATATTTGGTCTAGAAAAATCTAATATATCGTAGAATAAATATACTCCAATTGCTCCGACCGATAGCAATATAAAAATATTAAAAAGAATTAACGGAAATCTACTATAAAATCGTCTAGCAAAATACTCTTTGGGTTGTATTCGATAATCATTTATAAGATTAGTATGAAGAATTAAAGCTGTATATATATATCCTATCAAATTGGTAGAAAATAATATAATTATTGTAATTAAAACTGCCTGATTAATTCCTATATCCATAAAAAAAGTTTCCGCTCTTCCCCTCTTTTTTTATCATACTTTAACCAATTTAGGGTGCTAACCAACAAACTGAAACATTTTTTCCTTTAAAATCAAATCTACATCTTGAATGTCCACTATATTTTAAGCTCAGATAGTCAATGCAAGAAAATTGACATCGAACAATGACAAAGTTTTTAAAACCTTCTTCAGTTTGTTCTATCTTTGGATCCCCAAATCGAAATGCATCTGGGATATTAGGATGATTCTCCTTTATAACACTAGAAGGATCATATGGTCCTAGATAACATCTACGAGAAGAGTTAGATATTCCTTTCCATCTTTTCTTTGTAGATGCATCTTTATGTAATATCTGAACTGTTCCAGAAAAACGTAATTGTACTTTTTTATCTGGATTGTAGAATAATGCAGAAAAATTAGGATTTGTTTTTAATTCACTGATCTTCGGGCTTCTAATATCTGAATGAAACTCAAAAATTTTCTTTGATATGGAGAAATGTCTCAAGACTACTGTTCTTATATGTGGAATATTTTCTGATGAATTTCCAATAACAAATAGATGAAATGGATTTTTATAGTCAGATACAGCTGAGCTCATCTCGCCATCAATAAAATCATATATCTCAGTAAATTCTTTATTCATCTATTCAAATAAATCACTTACTCTGTTTTTAATGATTGCTTGATTTGCCATAATTGCAAGAGAATTTACAGCAATATTTAACATACTAAACCTTTTATCCTTGGTATATCCTTTGTGATATCTATAATAAATCTGCTGAGCAATAATTGCGATCTTAAACAAACCAAATGCATAGTAAAATACTGGATTATCGATGGATTTACCTGATTTCTTCTCATACATAGTTAGAATATCTTGCCTGCATGGATTGCCATTTAATGTTGTAGGGCTTAGCTGAAATAACTTTAACTCGTCTGCATCATTTCTATCTACCCAATAACCTAACGTAGTTCCTAAATCCATTAAAGGATCACCTAAAGTGGACATTTCCCAATCTAAAACTGAAACCACTTTGGTTGGATCATTTATATCGAGCACAGCATTATCATATTTAAAATCGTTATGGATAATCGCTTTTCCTGATTCTTTAGGTTGGTTTTCATCTAACCATTTTGCAACAAACTCCATTTCTGGAATCTCGTCTGTTTTTGCATGAAAATATCGTTCTGTCCATCCTGAAACCTGTCTTGATACATAGCCATCTATCTTTCCAAAATCATTTAAGTTACTTTTATTTATATCTACTTTATGCAAGCCAACTAATGTATCAATAAGTGAATCTGCAATTTTTGATATGGTATCAGCATCTGGTGCATTTTCTTGTAATAGATTTGGTCTTAAAATATACCCCTTTACACAGTCCATAATATAAAATGGTGCTCCAATAATAGACTTATCTTCTGTGTAGAGATGAACGTCTGGTACCTTCTTAAATTCAGTCTTTAACTTGCTTAAAACTCTATATTCTCGAGACATATCATGTCCACCTTTTAAGCTATCGGCCCCAAAAGGAGGTCTTCTTAATACATATTCTTTTGTATCTGTCTTCAAAAAATAAGTTAGATTAGAATAACCACTTGGAAATTGCTTAATAGACAAGTGTTTAGTATTGAAATTATGAGAATTCAAATAGTCTTTTAGAGCATCTAAAGGAAGATCTTCCCCATCACGAATTTCTTTTGGTTTATCAATAGAGAAAGAAACATGATTCTTTTTTTTAAAAAATTTAGATAAAAATAGATATAGCTTCAGTTTTAATGGGATTCTAAGATTTACCTTAGTCATATTTATTTTGAGTATTTCTTTAGAATCTCTCTAGCTACCCTAGACCTATGCACTTCATCTGCTCCATCATAAATTCTTGCAGATCTCTCATGTCTAAACAATGATGCCAATAGGATATCGTCTGTCATTCCAAGCGCTCCATGCACCTGAACCGCACGATCCAATACGTTTTGTAATACTTGAGCTACAAAAAACTTTATAGTTGAAATCTCAACTTTAGCTGCCTCAGCGCCTTCTGCATCAATTTTATTCGCCGCATCCAATACCATCAATCGAGAAGCATTAATTTCCGCACGAGAATCAGCAATCCAATTTTGAATAGTTTGTTTAGTAGCTAGTGACTTTCCTGGTGCTATTTCACGACTTACTGCTCTTTCACACATCATATCGAATGCACGCTCACACTCACCTATCCAACGCATGCAATGGTGGATTCTTCCAGGCCCTAGTCTATCTTGTGCAATTTTAAATCCTGCACCAGGTGTACCCAATAAATTCTCTTCAGGAACTGTACAGTTTTCATAACGAATTTCAGCATGAGCATTCCACCCATCTCCTTCATCACCCATTACAGAAATATTTCTAATAAAATTAAATCCTTCCGTATCTGTTGGAACAATAATCTGACTTGCTCGAAGATATGGATTAGGATTATCTGGATCTGTCATAACCATTGCAATTGCAAAACTTGCTCCTTCTGCCGATGACGTAAACCATTTGTGTCCATTAATTACATAATTAGATCCTTCTTTCTTAGCAGTTGTACCCATCATCAAAGGATTAGAACCTGCAAATTCTGGTTCTGTCATAGAAAAACAACTTCTAATTTTTCCATCGATAAGAGGTTGTAAAAATGTTTCTTTTTGATAATCTGTTCCATGATCCATTAGGATTTCCATATTTCCTGCATCTGGCGCTTGACAATTAAAAACGTATAGGCCATAAAAAGTACTTCCTAGAATTTCATAGATTTGCCCTAGTTGATGTAAACTTAAACCTAAACCACCATACTCTTTAGGTATTTGAGGAGTAAATAAACCCATTTCTCTCACTTTATTTCTTTTTTCCTCGAGATAAGGTAGATGATCTGCAAATGTATGCTTACCCTGAAATTGTTTTTCGTTAGAAGCCAATTCTTCTTGAACAAAGTTTGCTATTTTCTTTTTGATATCTTGGAAATCTTTATCTGATACAGCCATATTTTCCTCTAAATAAATGTTTCTAGTTCTTGAGCTATTAAACTACTATTAAAAGCTTTCAAAGTAAATCTTTCAGTTGTTACTACAAATTCTGATATGGAGACATTCTTAAGGCCAAAATTAAGTTTCATGATCTCCTCTTGTGAACAATTAGTTGCCTCTGCGTAAAATCCTGAAATCGCGCCTCCTGATGTCACAACCATGATATCAGACTTATCTGTCATTTCATCTTGGATTGTCTTTAAAGTATTTGCTATACGAGCACGAAATACGGAAAATCCTTCAAAATTATGTTCACTTAAATCTAGTTCTTCATTCATCCATTTTTTTGCAACAATATGAAAAAGTTTTAGAAATTTATCATGTCTATCTTCCTTAGGAATTGTATGAAAAATTTCATTTGTAGTTTTATTGCTATTTAAGATTTGAGGAATAAAATGTTGTGCAATTTCCATTAATTGATTTTCAGCAAATCTCTCATCAATAAAAGGATCTGGAAGATCTGCAAATTTATATCCCTTTTTAATACCTTCAAATGTTTGGATATGTCTTCTGTGTGGACCAACAATAACATAGTCAAACTTAGATTCTTTTTGAGAAAGTGCTTTACCAAGCGCAACAGATTGTTCAATTCCTTTTGGGCTAAGATTGTCATAGTCATCTGCCCCAAATGATGCTTGTCCATGACGTATTAAATGCAATATACTCAACTGTGCTACTCCTTTTTATTCGTAAACAAGAAATACTTGCTCAGCTACACATGCAGGTTTTTCGCTGCCTTTTAGTTCAACAGTCACTGAAACTGTCAACTGTGCACCATTTTTTATCTTTTTGAATTCTTTTAGCACTACACGCCCCCTTACATAACTACCCACAGGAACAGGTGCGGTAAATCTGACACGATTTAGTCCATAATTAACGCCCATTTTAGCTGACGCAACTGAATAGGTCTTCTCTAGTATCTTAGGCAATAAAGATAGAACGAGAAATCCATGTGCAATCGTTGTTTTGAATGGTGAGCCTAGTTTTGCTTTCAAAGGTCGCATGTGAATCCATTGACGATCTCCTGTAAACAGACCAAAACCCCATATCTGAAATTGAGTTATTCTCTGCCACTTACTAAGACCAAGCTCTTGACCGACTAATGCCTGAGCTTCGCTGAGATTTTTTAAGACTTTCACCTGAGAAAATTAAGAGTTCAAATCAAATCAAACAATAGCAAACTTTTTTAGATAAAAGCGCATCCAGAAGAAAGAAACGGTAGCAGCAACTAAAATTGCAAATGCCTGGGCATACCAAACCCATTCAATTGGCTTGCCAGTGATATAAAAATAATAAGATAGGGGTGCAGTTAAGATTAATACACGAGTAACAGTTGTTACTAATAAAGGCATCCCCTCACCTAATGCTTGACATATTCTTGAACAAATAACACTGATTCCTACAGCAGGATATGCTAAAATAATAATACGCAAATAAGTAACCCCTATGTCTAAAACTTGCTTATTATCGCTAAACCAAGGAAGTATCATTTCTGCTGATATAAACAACACCATTACACTGAATGTTGTAATGTATACTGCGCGTGATATACCATATTTGATAATCCATATTAATTTTTTGTACTCTTTTGCACCAAAGAACATTCCTACCATCGTTGTTAAGCTAATTCCAATGCCTAATATTGGCATAAAAAGAAGCATATCTATTCTCGATACTATCTGGTATGCTGCGACAGCCTCTGAAGAATAATTAATTAAGATTGCATTCATAACAGCTTGTCCGAAAGACATAATCAACATTGCTGCAGATGAAGGAATACCAATCTTAAAAATGGTCTTTAAAATAGAAGGTGTATACTGAAAATCCCTAATATTAAAGGTGATATAGGTAGATTTTCTAATAAAAATGATAAATAAATAGCTCACAAGCATCACTGCCTGACTAATAACAGTAGCCAAAGCAGCTCCCTTTACGCCATAAGCAAGGACAAATATAAATATTGGATCTAAAATAAGATTTAACAAGGTCCCAATAAGACCAATAATCATAGGTAATCTTGTTTCTCCTTCTCCAGCTAAGATAGCACGAAAGAATAAGGAAAATACAACTAATCCTATACCATATAAGAGCACTTTTAAGTATGTATATGCAATATCTAATATCTCACCAGAAGCTCCTAACAATACCAAAAGTTCTTCTCCAAAGAAAATACCTAAAATAGATAGAGTTAGCGTAATTCCAATACCAAGCAAAATGGTGTGTTCTGCGCAGTTATCTGCATTTTTTTTATCTTTTTTCCCTATAAATTGTGCAATAGAAGCTGTCACGCCTGCACCAAGCCCTACCGTCAGACCTATAATAATAAAAAATAGAGGGCTAACAAATGCTACAGCTGTGACTTCTTTAGCGCCAAGCCAGCCAATAAACATGATATCGACTACATTAAAAAGAGTTTGAACCATCATCCCAGCAATAATGGGCACAGCCATTGTCCATAATGATCTTGAAGGATTAGAAAGAAATGCCTGTAAACGAGATTGATTTTCCATATTTATTGATTAATTAAACAGAGATAAATACTCTGAATACCCCTCTTTTTTCATATCGGCCAATGGTACAAATCTAAGAGAGGCTGAATTAATACAATAACGAAGTCCTGTTGGGTTAGGTCCGTCATTAAAAACATGACCTAGATGAGAATCACTTTCCTTCCCTTTGACTTCTGTTCGAGGAAGAATTAATTCATAATCCTGTTTAAATGTTAAACTTTCCTTGTCAATTGGTTGATAAAAAGAAGGCCAACCTGAATTAGAGTCATATTTATGAATAGAAGCAAATAAAGCTTTACCAGAGATAATATCGACATAGATTCCTGGCTCTTTATTGTCCCAGTATTCATTATCAAATGCAGGTTCTGTTCCACAAGCTTGTGTAACGTAATATTGCATGTCAGTTAGCTTTTCTTTGTTTTTTTCCATAATCTCTTCCGTAGTTTGCGCACTTAATAGACTAAAAATAGCCATTATTGGTATCATTTTGACATATTTCATCGCAAACAAGTTACAAACAAAGATAGGATTTTTTATTTGGTTTTTTTCAATTCATGTATTACCTTGAAAACAATTGATAAATTATAGGGCGTTTTGCGCCCTGTAATAACTAACTGATAATAAAAAAGAGGTATAAAGAATGAAACTTAACAAATCAAGTTTTCAGTACTTGTTTGTCTTTCTTTTGTCTGTTGCGACACTAACTGCGCAAACTGTGTCTGGTACCGTTTCTGGTGCTGACGGCAGCGCGCTTGCTGGTGCAAATGTAGCAGTTGAAGGAACTGATCTAGGTGCTTCATCGAATCAAGATGGATCATTTAGTATATCAGGGTTAAGCGATGGTGACTATACACTTACAGCTTCATATATTGGATATGAGTCTGGAAGTGCTTCAGTCAGCATAAGCGGCGGACAAGCAGCGAATGCAAATTTTACTCTTGAAAAAGGTAATATAAGACTTAATCAAGTTGTAGTATCTGCATCCTTTAAAAAAGAATTAGTTACTGAAGCACCTGCTAGTGTGGAAGTTTTTGGTGGAGAAGAATTAGAAGCCAGAGGCGCTGCTACAGTTGTAGATGTTTTAGCTAACAGAGCTGGAATTGAAACTATGAAAACCGGTTTAGAGTCATCTAATATGACTGTACGTGGTTTTAATGGTATTTTCTCCGGTGCAATTCACGCCGTAGTTGATAATCGCTGGACAAGAGCTCCAGTAATTAATGCTCAATTACTTCAATTTATGGCTCCAGACGACTCAGAAATTGAAAGAGTAGAGCTTGTACGTGGTCCTGCATCACCGATGTATGGTCCTGATACACAACAAGGTGTAATTTCAATGTTTACAAAATCTCCATTCAACCAAGGGCATAGATTCGCTCTAACCGTTGGACAAAGAGATTACATGAAATTATATGCACGAATTTCACATCAATGGGGTGCTAGAGCAGCAACCCGTATAAGCATAGATCACAGGTCATTTAATGACTGGGATGCGGCTATGCCACATACGCAAGCAGAAGCGAATGCACAGGGTCACAACTATTGGGAACCTGAATACATTCGTAGAGGAATACAAACTCCAAACTATCCATTCGTAGAATACGGTGGAGCAGATGATCCATATAATGATCCAGCAACTGGGTCTTATAATGAATCTTCATATGACTTTAGTCCTGAAGGTACTACTGTTAATATGAAAACGGAGTTTCGTCCTGACTTAAAATCTAACCTAACAGTTAACTTCAGAACAGCAAATATTTCTGCGATTGAATATACTGGTGTAGGTAGAGCGTGGGCAGATGACGCAACTTTATACCAAGCTCAAGTGTCTTACTTAAGACAAGACGTGCTTGGTGGAAATCTATTTTTAAATCTGTTTACAAATGTTAATGATCAAAAAACTACATTCAATTTATCAACAGGTAATATTGTGTATGATGAATCATCAAACATAGCCTTCCAGATGCAACATGCTTCTGATTTAGGTAATGGTAAATCTCTTGTATGGGGTGGAGACTTCTTGTCACGTACTCCTGATACAAAAGGAACCATTAACGGTAAGAATGAAGACATCGATGACTTTGACAATGTTGGACTATATTTCTCTTTTGAGAAAGAATGGGACAGCGGAGTTAAACTTGTTGGTACTGGAAGAACAGATAGTAACAATTATTTAAAAGATATCGGAACAGACTATGTGTTTGCTCCAAAATTAGCGTTAGTATGGTCACCTGATAATGTAAGAGGAAATTTCCGTCTTACTTATGGTGAAAATATTGACTTACCTGGTAACTTTACTAAGAACCTTGATATTGCAGTATTAGGAACTAACTTAGTATATGGTGCTAATGGTATCGATTTTACCAATCCAGCATTCGGAGGATTACCTTTCCAACCTGACTTCCAAGCAAAAGCTATGGGATCAACAACAACTGGTTGGACCTATAACAGAGACGCAAACGGAAATCTTACTTTCCGTACAAACTGGTCTCCAGCATGGGGCTTAGGCATAAATACTAATTACAGCCTAAATGATCCTACTGTAAATGGTGCTATGTGGTCAGTATTCGCTCCAGTTATTGGTGGCGGAGTATTACAATCTTCTGACGGTGCAGCATGGATAGCAGGATATGGCGCAGCAGTAGCTGAAGGTTATGTAAATGCTACATACCAAGGAACCTACGACTACTATATCAGTCTTGGTGCTGACGCAGCAACAGCTGCAGCAGCAGCTGCAGCAGCAGCAGCCGGAGTTATAGCAGATGGTTCTGCAGCAGCATACGGTGAGACTGCAGCAGGAGGAGCAGTAGTAGACTTTTTAGCACTGATGGGGTCAGCAATACCAAGTATTGCTAATCTTGTGCTTGACGGTAGTCTAAGCGTTACTGACCCAGACGTAGAGTTCACTAATTACCCAGTAATTAAGGAAACTACTTGGGCTCAAACAGAGTTTGGATATAAAGGTCAGGTAGCTGATAATATGACTCTAGCAGTAGATGTCTATAATCTAAAAATATCTGATTACGTAACAGGCCTACAGCAAATTAGTGGTTATACCATTATGGCTGCTGACGGTGGAAGTTATGTTGCAGCATTACTTACTGCAATGTATGGTAATGACAACTTAACAAACTTTGTTAGTGCGCTTGACGCAAACGGAGCTTATGGTGGTGCTGATGAACTTGCTGCATTAATTGCAGGTCAAGTTGCACAATTACCAATGGGTTCAATTGCTCCTGAGCAATCACCTTATGGTGGTAATATCATTGTTGGATATAAACAGTTGACTGAAGATCTTAACTTAAATGGTCTAGAAGCAACTTTAAATTATTTCCCAACTAATGAATGGAATTTCTACATGAATATGTCATTGCTAAGTGACAGCTCATTAGAAGCTGTAGATATTAGCGGACGTACAAATCAAGTAAATATGAATACACCTGAATTTAAACTAGGTGCTGGAATGCAATTTGCAACCGAAGGTTCATCATACGGTATGTCATTGCGTTACCAAGATTCATACACTGCTACTGGATTTGCTAGTACTTCTGGAGAAATTGCATCATTCTACACCCTTGGTGTAAATGGTAAATGGAGTGTTGACTCAATACCAGGAATGTCAGTTGGAGTATCAATTGACAACATCACTGATGTTGTACACAAAGAAACTTACTTAGGCCCTGAAATGGGTAGATTTACCAAATTAACTATTGGGTACGATCTATAAGGAACAGTTTCAGTTGAATATAAAAAAAGCCCTCATTTTTGAGGGCTTTTTTTATGCCTAATACTTATGAAATAATAATTATTCTTTTCCGACTTTTTGCCAAGGCAATGAGACAAGATCAACATTACCTCCTGTAATAATTAGAACAATCTTCTGTCCTACAAACTTTTCTTTATTAGCCATAATGCTAGCAAGCGTTAATGCGCATGAAGGTTCCACAACGATTTTCATACGTTCCCAAATTAATCGAGTCGTATCTATAATCTCTTCTTCTGATGCCAGTACAATATCATCTACATTTTCTTGAATAATTGGAAGAGTTAAATGTCCAACAATCGCCATTAATCCATCTGCAACAGATTCTCTGTGTTTCATCTCAATACGCTTGTTTGCAGTGTACATTTGGTGTGTATCATCGACGCTTGCTGGTTCACAGCCGATAATCTTTGCTGAATGATTTAAACCTTTTAAAGCAATAGATATACCGCTAATCAATCCACCGCCTCCAATTGGGACTACTACAGAGTCAAATTCTGGTACTTGGTCTACAATTTCAAGCCCAATAGTGCCCTGTCCTGCCATGACAGCATAATTATCATATGGATGAATGGAGATACGATTATTCTCTTCTACTGTCTTAGCAAATAACGCATCTCGTTCTGACATATGGTCACAAAATATCATATTCCCATTATAGGTATTCACATTATGAATTTTAGCCTTGGATACACTCTTAGCCATGACAATGTCTGCATGGACCCCTTTAAGGTCTGCAGCGCAGGCTATAGCGCCTCCATGATTCCCTGATGACTGACATGCCACGCCTTGAGCAGCTTCTTTTTCACTTAAAGAGAAAATCGCATTTGATGCGCCTCTTATTTTAAAAGATCCAGTCTTTTGAAAGTTTTCACATTTAAAAAATAACTCCATCCCTAACAGCTCATTAAAGTATTCTGAGGTGACAATAGGTGTTTTACGGACAATAGAAGACGTTAGCGATTGTGCAGATTGCACATCATGCAGAGTAGGCTTGGATTCTAACATAATTTTATATAGCTAATTAATGTATTATTTAACAAATACTAACTTGCCCACTGCGTTAAAGTTGCTAGAGCGAATCTGATAGAAATATACTCCGCTACTAACATCATCTCCATCATCATCCTTTGCATCCCATTGTATGGATTGATATCCAAAACGTTCTTCATTATCAATCAAAGTACGCACTACCCTTCCGCGAATGTCAATAATAACCATTGTAATGCGTTCGGTTGCAGGCATATCAAAATCAATCGTAGTACCACCGCTCGTAAATGGATTTGGATAACTTTGAGATAAGCGATATGTTGATGGTGCAGTTTGTAATAAGTTGTATCCTTCAGAAACAACTTGATTGTATTGATCATAAGCTGAATAGCTTATTCTTAAGAACTCATAAGCATCTGTTAGGTTTTCAAAGCTAAAATATATCTCTGTTTGATCTTCATTAGACCCATATTCTCCTAACTCTACCTGTATGATTCCATTTTCTTGATCATTATTGCTTAAAATTAATTGATTTGTTGCAAGACTAGGCAGTAAATCCACATTATATTTTTCTGGATCGTAATCAAAATAAACCTGTGCTGTTTCTGTCTCTCCTGAGAACTTCACAATAAGTTGGTTATTCAAAACACGTAAGAATGGGGTTTTACCTTGTACCGTATAATTTGGAACAGTTCTACCGTTAACACCAACAGACCAATTCCACATAGATTCAAACATTGCTAAATCCTGTACATCAGATACTCCATCGAAATTAGGGAAGAAATATGGTGCACTACCTGTTACTGGTGCAATATCTACACCTGGGTAAGCAGCCATGAATGCAGTATAGTCTGTAAAATCAATAATCCAGTCATTATTAGAATCTCCCAACAATGTTCCAAAATAATAGAAGGAAGCAGATGTAGTAGCAGAATTAAGTCCTACTAAATCTTGTCCATATACGCTTACAAAATATTGCTGATAATCACTTAAAGAAAGTGCGTTTAAGTTAAACTGCTCTCCACTATAAGGCGTATACGCTAATACATCTTCTCCACCAATTGATGTACCTACAGCGACGTAATATAAAGAGACTCCACTTGTAGCATCGTAAAAGTTATCTAATGATACTGAGACATTTGGATTCTGGGTGATATATTGAGTATCTTGCAAGTTTGTAATTGCTATATCTCCAACAACCGGCCCTACTCTATCTACAATAACTGAAATGGTATTTGATGCAAAATTGGCATAACCTGTTGTTGCTCCAACGCAAGAGTTTTCAGCAATATCAACAGTAACTTCTCCATCAATTGTTGCAATGACATCAAAACTATATGTTGAACCATTTCCTCCATTAAAATTACTTACCGATCCATTTGTAATAATTAAATCACTTTCTGTAAATCCAGTCA
The DNA here is from genome assembly GCA_036165075.1 of Fidelibacterota bacterium. Classification (GTDB taxonomy): domain Bacteria; phylum Fidelibacterota; class Marinisomatia; order Marinisomatales; family Marinisomataceae; genus Marinisoma. The sequence continues at coordinate 52,070 of JAYZIW010000025.1, forward strand.
TCTCTTCACCAAATGTTACTGTTACAGCAAACCCATCATTTGTGGTGGCATACGATACATCAGAGGTCAATGTAACATTAACTCCATTAGCAACTTGCTCCCAATTTCTTCCAGCTGCCCATGCGTAACCTTCTAGCGCTTGCTCTTCAGAGAACATACGCATCTGATCGTCATATACATAATCCATGTAGTTCATAAATTGGTCACCTTTTCCGCTTGAAGAAATACAACTATCTTCACTATATCTACCATAAAAATTACCACTACCTGATGGCCACTCATAAATTTCAGCACCACGATTATTTACTGTTTGTGGTGGTATATCATTCCAATATTGTGTTCCGCAAGTATTAGCATTAAATACATGGTTATAAGTAAAATTATGACCTAATTCATGTGTTAACGTTCTTCCTCTATTATAACCACCAGTAGTGCCAGGATTTTCAACAGATCCTACTGAACCGCCCAATACTACTGATTCAGGATATCCTAAATATGCCTGACCTAAAAGACCGCCTGTTAAAGGCGCAATATAAATATTTAAAAATCCAGCTTGATATCCATTGTCTGAACAATTACCACAACTATTTGAACTAGCTAAACTGCTAGCTTCACTTACGCCACTTACTGTTGATTGGCTAATTTGATATCTACGAATCGTTACATCTTCCACAAGAGAATCGCCAGTTAACTCTCCTTGAGCTCCTACAAATTTGATTTGATGCGTACCTCTTGCAGCTTGGTGACTATAGTCTACACCAGGAGAATATGGTGCATCACTTGGATTTGGAGAAGATGGAATTTCATCTCCATCAGGATTTTGATTTTGAAAGTCTAAATTTATTTGATCAAAGTTTGCACCAATTAGTGCTGCTGAAATATTGCTTGAATTCGAATTATAAAGAACATGAAATATAACTGGGACATAAATAGTATTCTGACTGCTAGCATCTGTACGCCATTGAGGATTATCTTTAAGCATTTGTTGTCCACGTTCGATATAAAGATCACGCTCTGCAATAAACTCAGGATTAATTAATTGTAGTTCTGCTTCTAATTCATCCGATGCACATCGTATCCATTGATCGTGATTGTGTTGTGCAGTTAGAAAACTAAATGATAGTAGAAAAAATAATATTTTTTTGTTC
>JAYZIW010000026.1:0-11081 GCA_036165075.1 Fidelibacterota bacterium
TCTTCCTCTGTAAAATCTGGCCAATTCTTATCAGTTATATAAATCTCTGCATAAGCAGATTGCCATAACAAAAAATTGCTTAACCTATACTCTCCTGCCGTTCTTATTATTAAGTCCGGATCTGGCATTTCAGGGCAATATAAGTGATTTTTTACAATGTCTTCATCTATTATTTCTTTTTTTTCACTCATAATAATTTTATTAATTGCATCTATAATTTCTTGTCTACCTCCATAGCTTAACGCCAGAGAAAGAATTAGTCCGTTATTATTTTTTGTTTTCTCTATAGCATTAATAACAATCTCTTGTATGCCCTTTGGTAAATCCTCTATTCTTCCAACGATTTGAAATACTATATTGTTCCTCGTTAATTCTTCCAGTTCATTGGTTAACATTGACCCCAATAAAGACATCAAACTTTCCACTTCAAAAATAGGCCTATTCCAATTTTCTTTTGAAAAAGCATAAAGTGTGAGATAGGGGATATTCAAATCAGCGCAAGCTTCAATAATTTTTTTTGCAGATTGAGCACCTTTTCTATGTCCAGCAACACGATCTAGATTTTGGTCTGTTGCCCATCTTCCATTACCATCCATGATAATTGCAAGATGATTAAGATTAACTTTTTTTTCTATCATAATGCGGTAATTTTTTTTGCCAAATCTAAAAATATTTTTGATATAGGATCTTCTTTTTCATAAAAAACAATTGGCTCTCCCAGATCAATTGACTTCATTAATTTATGTGAATAAGGAATTTCTGATAATAGTGGGATATCAAGCCTAATACTTTCACTATGGCCTCCTCCATGCTTAAATAAATCAAATTTTAGATTAAATTCCCCATCATTATTTGTTTTAATTTTTTCCCCATTAATAATAAGATCTACTTTATTAGCTCCTTCAATTTCGCCTCTGATATCCATATAAGACATATTTTCTATCACTCCTAACAGCTCTGTTTCTACCTTCTTAAACATATCAGCGCCTTTTCTTACATCTGTTAAAGCAATATCATTGGGTGTGGTAACAATAATTGCTCCATCTAATGGAATCTTTTGAGATAAAGTTAATTGGACATCTCCTGTCCCTGGCGGAAGGTCAAGAATTAGATAATCTAAGTCTCCCCATTTTACATCTTTGAAAAATTGTTCTGTCATTTTAGCTACAAGAGGACCTCTCCACACTACCGGTGCTTGATTGCCACTAATAAAACCAAAACTCATTAATTTTATATCATGTTTTTCTAGAGGAATAATTTTTTGATTTTCATCTACCTCAGGATTCGCTTGAATGCCCATTGTAATAGGTAAAGATGGGCCATAGATATCTAAATCCATCAATCCTGTTTTTTGTCCATTTCTCGCTAATGCTGCAGCTAAGTTCAATGCAATAGTAGACTTACCAACGCCACCCTTTCCGCTAGCTATTGCAATAATTTTTTTAATATTTCCTTCTACGTTTTGATGTTTGTTTGACGTGTCTACTTCTTTCTTTTGAGGAGAAGGATTATCTAATAACTTAATAGTAACTTCAAAATCATCAATAACGAGTTTCTCTTGTATATTTTTAATCAATTCTGCTTTTTTTTCTTCATTTTGAGAAGAAATAGAAAGCATAATAGTAATGGTTTTATGATCAATAATAATTTCTTTTACCATCCCAAAAGAAACAATATCTCGATTAAAACCAGGATAATGTATTGATTTTAGTTGTTCTAATATTTGATTTTTTTCTATCATAAATCAGGGCAGTTAAAAATAGAAAAGACTGATATAAAATGTTATATAAATCTATTATGGAGCTTCTTGACCAAAAAACTCATAATTCTTAGCAATAGATGATTCATATTCTTCTGGTATCTCATCTTCATCATAAATAGCATCCACTGGACATTCAGGTTCACATGCTCCACAATCAATACATTCTTCTGGATTGATAAAAAGTTGTTTTGATGTAGCATCAAAATCAGGAGCCTTAGCTTCTTCGCCCGATCCTTCTGGATCGTTTGGACCATGTATGCAATCTACTGGACACACTTCAATGCAAGCTGTGTCACAAGTACCCACACATGGATCTGTGATAATGTATGTCATAAATATTACTTATTTTCTTAGTTGCTAGAGAATATATTATACGTAGTTTCATAACCAAAATCAACACATGCGAAAACAAAGTCAGTTAAATATTTTTTTATGGGGAATGCCTCTCACAAATTCAATTGCAAGGTCAATGTATGATGTAGCATTTATATGGCTTATACTAGATATCACAAATTCTGAACAAATTACTGGGTTTGTTGCTATGACAACATACTTACCAGCAATTATTTTTGGTTTATTTGTTGGTTCTCTAGTGGATTTATTGCCAAAAACAAAAGTGATTATTAGCTCTACAATACTACAGGGGCTAGTTATATCTCTTATACCTCTTTTTATTTTTCTTAATATAAAATCTGTTTGGCTTTTAATGATCATTGCTTTTTTTCATAATGGTTTTTCTCTACCTATTGTCCCATCATTTAATGCCTATCTACCAACACAGATTAGCAAAGATAGGCTTTTGCGGGCTAACTCAATTGCCAACATATCTTGGCAGACTGCTGTTATTATTGGCCCAATACTCGCTGCACAATTTTTAATTTTTTATCCGATTGAGAACTTATTTCTAGTTTGTGTATTTTTTTATTTTCTAGCTAGTTTTTTTGCTTCATTTGTGCCTCATGATACTGTAGAAAGTGATAGTATTAGTTATAAAAAAATTATTAAAAAAACAAAAGAGGGATTACAGTATTTAAGGGAACAATCCACCATAGGGTTTATGGTTTTATTAACATTTCTCAGCAATCTTTTTGTCATGGGTCCTGCCGTTGTCGGAATTCCAATTTTTGTTAAGCTTTATTTGCATGGATCGGCAGCAAATTTTGCAATGGCAGAAGCATTTGTAGGACTAGGAATGCTTTTAGGGACTACCATAATGTATAAAATTGGGAGTAGATTTAATTATGGGTTTTTATTTATTTTGGGTTTGTTTATAGATGGAGCAAGCTTCTGTTTATATTATTTTGCAGAAAATTTATCTCAATTTTATGTTTTCTCTTTTATGCATGGAATCGGGATACCGTTTTTAATTATAGCAAGAGTATCAATTCTTCAAAACAATATAAAAGAAAAGTTTTTAGGAAGAATTTTTTCAATAATATCTGTTTCTATTATTAGTATGACAGCTATATCAAGTGGTATAATTGGTGTATTAGCCGAATTTATGAGCATTCAAAGTATTTTTATGGTTTTTGGTATTCTAGCAGGAAGCTGTGGAATAATTGGTGCACTTCATCCAAAAATTAGATATTTAAATTAAATCAGCTATTCACCAAGGAAACAATTTTTTCTCTTGTTAAGTCTCGTAATTGCTCAACAGATAAATGTGAATATTGTTCTGAAGTAATTGGTGTTCCAAATACTAATGTTAGTTGTCCGGGATTAATTATCCAGCTCGTTCTCTTATTGGCACGATAAGCACCAATCAATCCAACGGGAACAATGGTTGCATTAGTAGCTTTAGCAAAATGAAATCCTCCTTTTTTAAATTCTCCCATTTCACCTGTAATCGTACGTTGTCCTTCCGGTGATAAGACCATTGAATCTTTATCAATCAATAGTATTTTTTCTGCAACCTTTAAAGTTTGTTTGGCTTTATCAGTATTATCATGAGTAATAGGATATGCACCATATCTCTTGGCCATATATCCAAATAATGGTATTTTAAATATTCCCTCCCATCCAATAGCATTGATGTAATATGGAATACCTCCTGCTAACATCAAGACATCAAACATCGATTCATGGTTAAACATAAATAAATATGGACCATCTTTTTTAGGGGGGGCTGTGCCTCGAACAGTGAAATATTGTAGTCCACTAAGCATAATCAACCTTGCGCCTAAAGGAGCCAAAACAGAGTACGTATTTCGCGGATGAGTTATGTAACTAAATAAGATAACATTAATTAATAGAAATGCAAAAAGAGTGAAAAATATTGGAATAATAAACAATGATAATATGATACTTAATATTTTACGCATAACTATATGGCTTTATTTAATAATTCTAACATTTTATAATTTGCCTTTGGTAGTGGGAACTTATCTAACCCCTTCATGGTAGTCCATATATAATTTTCTTTAATTTTAATAGAACTAATGTCATCTATTGTATGATAAAACAAAGAGATTGATACTTTAAAATGGCTATATTGATGTTTTACTTCTCCAAGATATTGTGGATCTTTAATTATTAACCCTGTTTCTTCTTTCACTTCTCGTGTTGTTGCATTCTCTTTTGGCTCACCCAATTTAATTTTTCCTCCCGGAAACTCCCATAATCCACCAAGCATTTTATTTTGAGGACGTTGCATAAGCAATAGTTTGCTATTATGAGAAATAATACAAACTGCTACATTTATTGTTGGTATCGATTTGCTTTTCTTTGTTTCTGGATACTCTAAAGGATTATCATTTAATGTTGCTTTACAATCAGATGTTATAGGGCAGGGGTCACAATGGACAGTTTTGGCTTGACAAAAGCTGCTTCCCAAATCCATTAGTGCTTGATTAAAGTCGCCTGGTTTTGACTTATCCTGTATATTTTCAAGAAACTTTTTAACCCTATTATTATTGAATTTTGATTTCTTCTTTAAACCAAGCAGTCTGAACCCAATGCGCTCTAAATTTGTATCTACACCTACCTCTTGTTGGTTATGTGCAATAGCCAATATAGTTTTTGCGGTATATTCCCCAATTCCTGGCAACTGAATAAGTTCATGAAATGTTTTTGGAAGTTCTCCGTCTAAAGACTGTGCGGTTAAATGTATGTTTTTACATCGAGAATAATATCCTAGACCTTCCCAATGCTTTAAAACATCATTATAATCTGCGCTTGCAAGCGTTTTAATATTAGGAAAACTATTTATCCATCGCTGATAATAAGGAATAACAGTAGCTACTTGTGTTTGTTGTAGCATTATTTCGGAAATCCAAATCTTATAAGGTTCTTTGGTTTCTCTCCATGGCAATATTCTCTTATTTGAAGAATACCAGCCCAGTAAGTGTTCTGAAATCATACCTTTAGATTAAGAATATGACTTCAAAAATCCAAAAATTAACTACAGGTAGTATCAATTAGTGCTGCACATGCTTTGTAAGGGTCTACGTTTGAAGCAGGACGCCTGTCTTCTAAATAACCTTTTTTGTCATTTGCAACATCCATTGGGATTCTAATTGAAGCTCCTCTATCGCTGACCCCATATTTAAATTGGCTTATACTACAAGTCTCATGATCTCCTGTTAGCCTTTGATCGTTATCGGCTCCATAGGCAGCTATATGCTTATCAATGTTTTGTCCAAGCTTTTCACAGGCGTCATTAATTACTTCAATACCGCCCTCTGCGCGCATTGATTCTGTACTATAGTTTATGTGCGCACCCGAACCGTTCCAATCGCCTTTGATTGGTTTCGGATGAAGATCGACTCTTAGTCCGTAATCTTCTCCGACTCTTTCTAATAACCATCTTGCCACCCAAAGTTGATCACAAACTTCTAAAGCAGGTAGCGGTCCTACTTGATATTCCCACTGCCCAAGCATAACCTCAGCATTTATTCCAGAAATTTCAAAGCCCGCATCTAAACATAAATCTAAGTGATCTTCAACCATGTTTCTTGCCGCTACATCTTCAGAGCCTACGCTACAGTAATATGGACCTTGAGGTCTTTCTGGAAAACCTTCTTCAGGCCAACCCGCTGGTTGTTTTCCATCCATCAATACATATTCCTGTTCTATGCCAAACCAAGGTTTGTGTTCTTTAAATTTTTCAGCTAAATCAACTAGAGCAGCTCTTGCGTTAGATTTATGTGGTGAACCATCTGCATTACAAACCTCACACATCACTAAAATATTATCTCCACCGCGAATAGGGTCTGGAGACATCCAAACCGGTTTTAATTTACAATCGCTATCTCCACCCTCTGCTTGTAGAGTGCTTGATCCATCAAAGCCCCATGTAGGCAGTTCTGACACAGAAGAAACTGAGCGCTTTAAAATCTTTGTTTTTGATCTTAGATTTCCAGTGGGTTCATAGCCATCAATCCAAATATATTCAGCTTTAATTTTCATGTGTTTTGACTCCTTTTAAACCTTTTTTATTGTAAATAATCACTATTAACTTAAGAAAATGAAAAATAAAAAAGCAGATATAAATGATATTTTAAAAAGAATATCAAAGCTTGAAGCTCGCCTTGATGATATTGCGCCTATCGCTAAAAGAAAGTTGCCATCAAAAAAAGATCAGGTTGAGCAAATTAAGTCAGAAATTGATGTATGGTCAGAAAAGTTTCCCTCTGTTGATATAGAATTTGAGTTAGCTAAAATGTTAGATTGGCTCAAGGCAACCAATAAAAGGAAAAAAGACTATAGAGCCTTTTTTCGTAACTGGTTGAGAAAAAGCACAAACAGTATAGGTAATGATCCTAGCCCTATACAATCATATGTTTATGGTTGTAATAATCAAAAAACAGGGTGTAAAGATGAAATCTCAAGTTTTAAAGATATGTCATTCTATTGTGATGAATGCAATGATATAAAAACAATTATTAAAACAATAAAAAGTTAGTCTTCTTTTTCAATAACAAGCTTAAAGCTTCCTGATATATCACTACTAAACTTTACATTAATGTCATGCTCTCCTAGAGTTTTAATAGGAGAAGGTAAATCAATATATTTTTTATCAAAAATAATGTCTTTTTCAACTAGAAGTTTTTCAATATCTATTTTTGTAACTGAACCAAATAACTTTTTACCATCTTCTGATTTCATTTTAATAGCAATATCTAACTCTGAAACCTTTTCTAATAGATCCAATAAGACATCTTTCTGTTTTTCAATTTTACGGTCTTCTTGAATACGTTTTTCTTCTATGCGCTTTAACTGTGATTTAGAAAATGTAATTGCTAATTTTTGTGGAATGAGAAAATTTCTTCCAAATCCAGGCTTTACATCAACTACATCGCCTTCATTACCAACATTTTCTACGTCTTTTTTAAGTATTAATTTCATATTTAATCCCTATCAATAGCTGCAAAAGGAAGCAAGGCAATATTTCTTGCTCTCTTAATTGCTGTTACTAGTTTTCTATGCATCTTACTGCTAGTTCCAGTGACTCTTCTTGGAGTAATCTTTCCCTGGTCATTAATAAACCTGTTTAAAAGTTTAGTATCTTTATAGTCAATTTCATGAATGTTATTTCTCTTAAAATAACAGGATTTTTTTCTGCTAGACAACATTTAGCTTTCCTCCTCTTTTACGTTTTTATCTTCAGGAGTCTCTTCTACAATCTCTTCTTCGAGTGGTGCAGGTTTATCGTCCAGTTTAATGATAATATATTTTAGCACCTCTGAGTTAAGATTTAAAAATACCTTAAATTCATTTACAAAGTTTGAATTTTTAAACTCAGCATTTAATAGGATATAGTTTCCATATTTGTGTTTATTAACAGGATATGCTAACTGTTTTTTCTCCCAAAAATCATGGTGAACTATTCCATGTTTTTTAGACTCAATATGCTTATTTACCTCACCAATAATTTCAGATATTTTATCTGAACCATGGTTTGGATTTACAACATATAATATTTCATAATAATTCATATAGTTTTTCTCCATTAGATAAGGGGTGCAATCACTAGCGACACAACCGATATCAACTTAATTAAAATATTTAAAGATGGTCCGGCAGTATCCTTGAATGGATCTCCTACCGTATCACCTACAACTGCAGCTTTATGCGCTGTACTTCCTTTACCGCCATGCTTACCAGATTCAATGTATTTTTTTGCGTTATCCCATGAACCTCCAGCATTTGACATAAAGATAGCTAATAAAACCCCTGTTACGGTTACTCCAGCTAATATTCCACCTAACATTTCTTTTTGGCCCAATATTAATCCAAAAAATATTGGAGTAAAAATTGCTAATGCTCCTGGAAGAACCATTTTATTAATTGCTGCTGTTGTTGCTATATCTACACATTTAGCATAATCAGCTTTAGCTTTACCATCTAGAAGACCTTTAATTTCTCTAAACTGTCTTCTTACCTCTTCAATCATCTCAAAAGCAGCGTCTCCAACAGCTTGCATTGCAAGCGCTGAAAATACAAACGGAAGAGAAGAGCCAATAAGAAGACCTGCCATAATTGTTGGTTCGCTAATATCTAATACCAAACCTCCAACCGTTTCTCTAAATGCTGCAAAAAGAGCAAGTGATGTAAGCGCAGCAGAGCCAATTGCAAAACCTTTACCAATTGCTGCTGTAGTATTACCCACCGCATCTAATTTGTCTGTTCTTTCTCTTACTTCCTTTGGCAGTTCAGCCATTTCAGCAATACCGCCTGCATTATCTGCAATTGGACCATACGCATCAACAGCGAGCTGAATTCCAATAGTAGATAACATACCAAGGGCTGCTAAAGCAATCCCATAAAGATTTGCAAAATGATAAGCGCCCATAATTGATAAAGCAATTACAAGAACTGGTAATGCTGTTGAATACATTCCATTAGCTAGACCAGAAATAATATTTGTTGCAGAACCTGTTTCGCTTGCCTCTGCTATAGATTGTGATGGTTTTTGGTGATCAGATGTATAATATTCTGTTAACAACCCTATTAATACTCCAGAAACCAAACCTACAACGGTTGCACCAAATAAATCGTTTGCCACAACTGAGTTGTGACTAGGTGCTAAATTAACTGATCCTGTTACAAAATTATTAATAAGCCAATAACTAACAGCTAACATAACTGCTCCTGAACCAAATACCCCGATATTTAATGCAGTTTGTGGGTTACCCCCTTCTTTTGTTTTAACAAAAAATGTTCCTAAGATTGATACTCCAATTCCTGCAGCTGCTAAAAATAATGGTAAAAATACTAATGTAGTAGAGCCTGCTGCAGCTGCTAATACCATTGCACCAATCATTGAGCCAACATAAGACTCAAATAAATCTGCGCCCATACCAGCAACATCCCCAACATTGTCTCCAACATTGTCAGCAATCGTTGCAGGATTTCTTGGATCATCTTCTGGTATACCCGCCTCTACCTTACCGACTAAGTCTGCTCCAACATCTGCAGCTTTAGTATAAATTCCTCCACCTACTCTTGCAAATAAAGCAATGGATGATGCCCCCATTGCAAACCCAGATACTTTTGTCATTACGTTAGTTAGGTCTGTTCCTGTTAACCCATCGCTATAAATATAAAATAATAATGAGAGGCCTAATATCCCCAAGCCTACTACATTCATTCCCATTACAACTCCGCCGCTAAAAGCAACGCTCAGAGCTGAGCTTAAGCTATTTCTTGCTGCTTCTGTTGTTCTGTGATTCGCTAGTGTTGCTACGCGCATTCCTAAAGCACCTGCTAAAGCACTACAAGCTGCACCAACAACAAAAGAAAATGCTACCTCTGTTGTATTGCTAGCTATGTTTACCCAGTAAAGCAAACCAGCTACTACTGCAACAAATACTGCTAGAACTTTATATTCTCTCACAATAAATGCTGTTGCACCTTCGCGAATTGCAAGACCAATTTCTTGCATTTTTTCATTGCCTGGATTTTGTTTGCTAATCCAGTTACTTTTGATTAATCCAAATAAAATTGCTAAAACACCGGACACCGGTATTAAGTAAAATAGATTTTCCACTATGCTACTCCTATATTCTGTTTGTTAAAATTATTCATTGTTTCATTGGCTCCTTTATGAAGCATTGATAGCATTGCATCATTTGCAAGACTTAACACCTCATCTACTAAAGGATGAAATTTTTTATTAAATGGTTTTAATACATATCTTTCTGATGGTCTTCTGTAGTCAGGTGCAGCAATGCCAATTTTTAGTCTTGCAATTTTATCAGTTGCCAAAGACTGAATAATCGATTTCATGCCGTTGTGACAACCGTCACCGCCATCTATTTTTACTCTAATTTCTCCCAATGGGAGATCAACATCATCAAAAACTATTACAAGATTTTTTGTATCTGCTTTATAGAAATTCAATACGTCTCTAATAATAGTTCCGCTATTGTTCATTCCTGTTGTTGGTTTAACCAGCAAAAATTCACTACCCTTTTTTGCAAAAATATAGTTTCCTTTTCCTGGTTGAAACTCAAGATTGTGAGCTTTAGCAAATCTGTCCATCATCCAAAAGCCCACATTGTGCTTAGTAGAAAGATATTTTGTATCACTATTACCTAAACCAACAAAGATTGTCATTATTGATTTTCTCCATCTGAGTCGTCTTTCGGTTCTGGGGCGCTATCATCATCTCCTGACTTTTCTTCTTTTTCTTCACCAGAAGAATCTTCAGAGCCTTCTTCTGTTGCACCCTCTCCGTCTTCGCCATCTTCTTCAAGAACAACTTCTTCTTCTTTTTCTTCTTTAGGTTCTTGCACAGACATCACAGCAATATCTTCGGCTGTTATCATTTCAACATCTTCAGGTAAAGTAATATCTTTAACAAAAAGATTTGTGTTCATCTCCATTTCTGCTACATCAATTTCTAAGAACTCTGGAATCTCAGAAGGTTTACATTTAATAGTAACAGAATTCAATAGTTGTACTAATATACCTCCTAATTTTACTCCTTGAGACTCTCCAACACCTCTTATAGCAACTTCCAATGATATTTTTTCATCTTCTTTTACTTTTTGGAGATCAATGTGTATTACTTCATCGGTTACTGGATGATATTGAATCTCTTTTAATAAAACAAATTGAGGCTTTTCTTCTACAGTCACTTCAAAAATCATCTGTCCTGTTTTCAATGCTTTATATAGAGATTTTTTATCCATTGATAGGGGAGTTGCCTCTAGCCCAGAATGATATAAAACTGCAGGCACTCTACCACGCAATCTAGTTCTTCTAGCTGCTGATGTACCTTGCTCTTTACGAATATCTACGTCTAATTTTTCAAATTTACTCATGTTACTTTCCCAAATAGTTGACTTACTGATTCACCTTTATGAATTCTATT
>JAYZIW010000027.1:0-3298 GCA_036165075.1 Fidelibacterota bacterium
TATTGGAAGCGACACAGATGTTCCTGCTGGAGATATTGGGGTTGGCGGAAGAGAGATTGGATATTTATTTGGTCAGTATAAAAGAATAAGAAATGAATTTACTGGTGTGCTTACTGGAAAAAATACAAGGTGGGGCGGTAGCTTAATAAGACCTGAAGCAACAGGTTATGGCACTGTTTACTTTGTTGACGAGATGCTTAAAACTAGAGATGATTCTTTAGAAGGAAAAGTTGTTGCAGTATCTGGCTCTGGGAATGTAGCACAATTTGCTTGTGAGAAATTAATTGAAATGGGAGCAAAACCAGTGACATTATCAGATTCTAGCGGTTTTATTTATGATCCAGATGGTATTACTCAAAAGAAAATAGACTATGTTAAAAAGCTAAAAAAGAAGCGTTCAGCTAGAATTTCTGACTATGCTAAGAAATATAACGTAGAATATTTTAAAGGAAAACGTCCTTGGTCTATAAAATGTGATATCGCATTACCTTGCGCTACTCAGAACGAATTAGACCACAATGATGCCAAAGAGCTATTAAAAAATGGATGTTTTGTAGTAGCTGAAGGAGCAAATATGCCATCAACAAAAAAGGCTGTAGATATTTTTGTTGATAAAAAGATACTTTTTGGTCCAGGAAAAGCAGCTAACGCTGGCGGTGTAGCTGTTTCTGGCATCGAAATGAGTCAAAACAGTACACGCATTCCACTTACTAGAGAACAAGTTGATGGATTACTAAAAGATATCATGAAAGGAATCCATACCACATGTGTTAAGCATGGTTCTAATGGTGATTTTGTTAACTATGTAGATGGTGCTAATATCGGAGGATTTGTAAGAGTTGCAGATTCTATGATTGACCAAGGTATTGTTTAAGTTTTTTAGCATTAGTTTAAACAAAAGTCATGTTACGTAAAATTACATCGATTGATTTTCAATCCAATAACAATACTAGCAACTGCGTTCTGATTAGAGTTGATTTCAATGTTCCTGTTGAAAATGATTTAGTCGTAGACGACTATAGAATACTGAAGTCATTACCAACAATTAAATACTGTCTTGATCAAGGCGCTAAAATTGTCTTAATGTCTCATCGAGGAAGACCCCAAGGAAAGATTGATTCTAATTTATCATTAATGCCTGCAGGAGAGAAGCTTGCACAATTGCTTGAAATGCCTATAAAGTTTTCTCATGACTGCATATCAGATGACGCAATTGAAGTATCAAGAAATTTAAAAAGTGGAGAAATCCATTTGTTAGAAAATTTACGATTTTATGATGAAGAAACGAGCAACGACCCATCATTTGCATCCAAACTATCTCAGCATGGATCTATTTATTTAAATGATGCATTTGGCACTGCTCATCGTAAGCATGCATCAAATGCAGGAATTACAAACTATTTTACAACAAAAGGCATGGGATTGTTGATGGAGAAAGAAATGCAATTCCTATCTGAAGGTATTGCAAACGTAAAAGGTCCGGTAGCGCTCATTATTGGAGGAGCAAAAATTGATACAAAGATTAATGTAATTAACCATTTTTTTGATATTGCAGACAATATTATTATTGGAGGTGCTATGGCTAACACTTTCTTAACTGCAAGCAAGTTTGATATGGGGAAATCCTTAGTAGATGAAGATAAAATAGATACTGCTAAAGAGCTTATGATAAGAGCATCTAGCAGTAAAGCCAATATTGTTCTTCCTATTGATTTTAATGGAGAGTTAAATAAATTTGGAAGTGGTAAATTACACTATGCAAAGAGCGATAGTATTAAAAAAACAATGATTTGTGAAGATATAGGCGAATTAAGTATTAACTTGTTTGCAGACATCATTAAGGAGTCAGAAACAGTGTTTTGGAATGGAACAGTAGGTGTAGCAGAAAATAAACATTTTGCTATAGGAACTAATAAGATAATTGATACAATAATAGATCATAATTGTGTTTCTATCGTTGGAGGAGGAGATACTATTGCAGCCATTAGAAATTACAAGAAAGGGATAATTGATGAATTTTCTCACGCTTCTACTGGAGGCGGATCTTGTTTAGAATTATTATCTGGAAATAAGCTTCCAGCCATAGAGATGTTAAAAAAATAATGAGAAAAATAACCATAGCAGCAAATTGGAAGATGTATTTAGATGAAAGTGGATCAATAGATTTTATTGATCAACTTAACTCTCAAAGTGATTTATTTTCTAATAAAGATATTATATTATTTCCATCACATGCTTGTATACGTTCAGTAAAAAATCATCTAAAATGTGATATAAAGATTGGTATGCAGGATTGTGATATACATGAAAATGGAGCTTATACTGGATCTACATCAATTAATGCTATTGATGTAGCGTCATGTATTGTTGGTCATTCTGAAAGAAGAGCTATCTATAAAGAGAATAATGATGTTATATCAGAGAAGTTAGAAAGAATTTTATCTAGCGATGCTGACCCTATTTTGTGTGTAGGTGAGACATTAGATGAAAAAAATAGCCAATCAACAGAAAGCGTCCTTGATAGTCAACTATCAGTACTTCCTAATGAATTGAATGGCAAAAAATTAACCATTGCATATGAACCGGTATGGGCAATCGGATCAGGAGATGTGCCTTCAAATGAATATATAAATGAAATGCTTTCTTATATAAAAAGTAGATTAAAAAGTTTATATTCAGGAGCAGATTTAGACAACATTGAATTATTTTATGGTGGGTCTGTTGATGCAAGTAATATCAATGAACTTCTCGATGTGGAGTTAATTGATGGTTTTCTCATTGGAAGCGCTAGCGCTAACTTTGAAAAGTTTAGAGATATTGTTAAACAAATAAAATTATAAGAGGTATTATGGTTCAATTTTTAATAGTAATACATACGTTAGTAAGCTTATTGCTTATTGGAGTAATATTGATGCAATCAGGTCAAGGAGGACTAAACTCTATGATGGGTGGTGGCGCTGCTACATCTATGTTAGGATCTTCTGGAGCAAATGATTTTATTACTAAATTAACTACTTGGCTTGGAATAACTTTTATTGGTCTTGCACTGGTAATTGGTTTTCTTAGTGGGGAACCTGCATCTTCTACAGAATCTATTATTCAAAAAGATGCTGATTCAAGAGAAGTAGAATTGGTTGTCCCTGAGTATTCTTTGCCTTCTGAAGATCTTCTACCAGAAGAAGCTACAAATAATTAAGAAATAGCCGAAGTGGTGGAATTGGTAGACACGCTAGCTTGAGGGGCTAGTGGAGGAAACTCTGTGTGGGTTCAAGTCCCGCCTTCGGCACTAAAAAATAAC
>JAYZIW010000028.1:0-12563 GCA_036165075.1 Fidelibacterota bacterium
AATTACTCCATCTCTTAAGGGACGAATAGTCTCAATACCTTCATGAGTTTTCCCTAACATTTGCTTAGCATCATCTCCCACAGCAATGACAGCTCCGGTTTTTGTAGATCGAGCAATAATTGATGGTTCATTGATTATGATTCCTTTACCAGCCAACCATATCAACGTATTAGCAGTTCCAAGATCAATAGCAATGTCTCCACTAACCCAATTGAAGCTATCACTAAACCCATCTTTAATTTTATTTAAGAAATTCATAGTCTATAACTTATAAAATATTATTCTCATTCCTTAGTTTTTTTTATTTCTCAAGCCCTTCTTTGCTTAGAAGATCTGCTTCCATATTTTTCTCTCTCATAACATGTGATACCGACCACTGTGTTAGCATTGAACATAAATCTAAAACTCTGGAATTAAGTTTTATCATTCTTTCATTTTTGACTTTGTAATCACCGTTAATCTGTCTTACAATCAACTCGCTATCAGAAAAAATATTCACATGCAATATTTTGCGTTCAATACATAGCTCAATTCCTTTAATTAGCGCCAAGTATTCTGCTTCATTATTAGTGCAATCCCCTATATTTTCAGCAAAAGAAAATATGGTTTCATTTCCACTCTTTAGTAAGCCTCCAATACCAGCATTATTCTTATCAAGCTGAGATGCTCCATCTGTAAAAAGCTTAAAAGCAGAATCGCTATTATTCAACGAGTCTTTTGCATTATCTGCTGATTCAAATAAATTGTCAATAAATGTAATCTCTTTATCCGATAGCTTATCTCTAAATCTTTCTAAAATTTTAATTAATTTTTTTTCGTTATTCATAATAAGTTTAATATAGTAATGGCGTTCTAAGCCTATAATCTCCGAATCCATATTCATCAATAAAAGTAAATTCTTTTCCAATTTGAAAATAATACCATGTTTGATAGTTGTAACTACCTTGCATATTCATTGAACGCGTCATGTCATCTGGCTTACCAAATAGGATATAAATCATTCCCATATCTGATTTCCAACCACCAGAAGTTCCTCGAGAAAAATTATCTTCAGCAAAATTAACTCTAGTATAATATTCTTCCATCAATTCATTAACTTTTGTCTGTGCAACGGGATCTCTTTTTGCCCAGACTTTCTTAAAGAATTTTTCCTTTTCTGACTGCTTGAGTTCTTTTAGCTCTTTTTTTTCATCCAAAGTTAAAATATAGCTCATTTGATCTAATGCAGAGTCAATATTGCTAATTCCATCAAAAAATGTAGTATTTTTGATTTTGAAAATGAATGACTTGGATGCAGTATTTTTATCTTGGCTAACTACAACCTTAATCTTTACATCTCTCCTATCAACATCTCCAATAGGAACCTCAATGAAATGATTAACAACATCGCTATCTGCAACAGCTTTTATAGAGTCTTCCCATTGGACTTTTTTGTCTGATATAAGGCTAAGAGTGAGAGTATATTCACCTTGATTTAGAACGATATATTGATAGAATGAAATAACATTGTCCTTTGGTACTACTCGACTACTTTCAATTGGGAATCTATTGGCATCAAAACCCCATTGCCCTTTTACTTCTTTTGTGAATATTGGATCATAAATTTTAAAAAAAGTGCTTTTCGACAATTTTTTTAGATCAATCTCTTTTTCCTTTTTTCCCAAGAGCTTTACATCTAGGTCTTTCAAGCTTGATGTGACGGTATAAGTATCAAAAGGCAACACAAAAGCTGTTGTTATCATCTTCTTTTTTACTTTTGATGTTGTTTCACCAAATTTTTTAACCACAATCTTATCTGAGAATAGTTTAGAAGATCTCTTTTCTTTTTCTTCGTCTAATATGACGATATTTGCTTCATATTGAGCTTCAAATAGACCATCTTTTTTCAGAAATTGTAGCGTATTATTTGATATTTCCATAAATGAAAGAATCTCTATAGAATCACTATTAACTGGACGAACAAAAGAGCTCATCTTAAACTGATCGATATTGCGATTTAACCCTTGAGAAAAAATCGTGCTAAATAATACTAGATAAAGTGCTATAAATTTCTTCATAAATTGATATTGAATTTAATTAAACCTTTGCTCGTTAGTAATACTAAATATTCTGACTTATATTTCATTTGATAGATATTTCTTAAGAATGGGAAATCATAATAATTAATTAACTCACTTTCTTCTAAATCAACTATAAATAAACCTCTTGTGGTCGATAGAAACAATACTGAATTATCTATTACAATTAAATCAGTTATCTTGTAGTTAAAATATGTAGCTGACGGAACAATCAAAGAACCGTCTTTATAGTCAATGATACCCAAATCTGTAACTATATATAAGTTATCATTTCTAGAGAAAGTTCTAGATACTGATCGAGACGCTATATCAACTTGATTCTTTTTCATCAAATCATCGAATGTTCCATCTTCCCAATTAAGAGATGAAACTCTATTGTTTTCATAATCATATATAAAAACTGAATTACTCAATACAAAGAAGACTTTTTCTTCAAATCTTTCTATGTCACCTAATAATAGATTTCTAGAAAAAATGAATTTCTCTATTGGGCCATCTATTCTACCTTTTGACGCACTATTTATTTCAATAACTCCATTAATAGACCCAGCAAACACTGATCCGTTCTTATACTCTAGATGAATAATCTTTCCTCTAGGAACACCTTTTTCAAAACCGATAGTCCTAAATGAATCCTTTTTTATATCATAGACCATGACATAACTATCTAACCCAAACCATATTTCATCATCAATCATGATACTGGAATAGATATTATCTTTGTTAAAATTCAAATAATTATCAGATAAGATGTTTTCAAACTGATTGTTATCTATATCAAACTTGGCAATACCATTAAATGATTTATTTCCAATACCTGAAATCCACAATATATCATCATCAATAACCGACGTTGGGACAGCACATGACAATCCATAGAGTGTTGGTGTTATGAGTTTATTAAATTCATCTATTTTCAATATATATCCATTGGAAAGAGACATCCAATTAACACCATTATCTGATTCATAATAAGATAAATATTTTGAGAAATTTCCTCTATTATCTGAAACTCCATTCGATGTTAAGAGCCATGCATCTTCCACAAAATAATCATTAAAATCAAACATCCTCCACCTCAATTCTCTAGAGGAAGTATCTCCCCAATCAATTGATGATTCATCTGGTGTGGCATATATACCCAATAAGATTCCATTTACATGATCTAGTTTAAAAAATCTACTATTTGATCGAAGCCATAGATAGTCTTCGCTTGAACCAATGTCAATAATTTGATTTCCAGATTTTAATGATAGCAAGTTATAGTTCAAATCAATCCAGCTGCCCTCTCTTGAGAAACTATATTCAATGAAATTATCTCCTATAACCCATAAAATACCTGTATGATCATCAAAATATACATGTTCGATTGAATTGGACTTGAGTCCTTGGGCTTGATTAATTGGCTTTGCAAACTGCTGTGAAAATTTATTTAATCTTAAAATTCCTGCATTCTCTGTACCAAAATAGAAATATGTATAGTCTTCTGATATAGAATTAACTGCACCCGCTGAAGCGTATTGCTCCCAACTAAAAACATTAAATCGATTATCAATTTGACCAAATAGGGGTCCAATCAATAACATCAAACCTAACAAAATCAATATCTTGTTATCTTTTTTTGTTTTTACTGAACTTGTTATTACGCTTATATCCTTTTCTAACTTTTGATACATGTCCGTTATCCAAATATATGACCACATTCGCAAATTGTTTCACAAAATAATCACTGCTTGAAGACAATATAATTGTGGTCCCTAAGATATTATTCATCTTCATTAGCCTTTTGCGTAGCATCATTTCATTCTTAGAATCGAGATATAATCCATAATCATCGATAATAAGCACCCTAGGATCTTTCTCTACTCCTACAACAATCTTCAACCAATGTTTTTCTCCGTCTGAAAGTTTATTAATAGGAGTTTTCCAGATATGCTCTAGACTAAAATGTGTGAAATGCCTTGAGCGAATTTCCTTTATTTTTGAGGAAAACATGCTCTTCATAAATTTCTCTACAGTAGAACTTGTATTAAGCATATCTACATGAACATACTGAATCTCTTTATGTGTTTTAATTTTTCCAAAGAAATTGGTTTTAAATTTATCTCCCTGATAAAGAACGTTCCCTCCTGATTCCTTTTGCAAACCTGAAAGAACTTTCATCAAAGAAGATTTTCCTGATCCAAAACTACCACATACACCATAAATCAAACCGTTATGAAACTTCAGAGTGTTAATCTCGAGAGCTTTCTTGGATCCAAATTTGAGTTTTAGACCGCTAATATCGTAAATCTGTTTTAATTCCATGTTTTCTCCTTAAAAAAGACAGAGAAACTATTCTATAAGTCTTCTAAATATTTTTCTGCATCTATCGCAGCCATACAACCAGAACCAGCTGCAGTAACTGCTTGCCTGTAATGACTGTCTTGCACATCGCCACAAGCAAATACTCCTGCTACGTTAGTTAAGGTCGAGCCTGGATTTGTGATTATATATCCTTGATCATCTAAATTAATTATGCCTTTAAATTGATCAGTATTGGGTTTATGGCCAATACCGTAGAACACTCCATCGCAATCAAAGCTTCTTTCTTTTCCGTCAATAGTATCTTTCAATATAATACTAGAAACCCCATCTTGTTGAGAACCAAGAATGTCTGCTACCACTGCATTCTTAATAATTTCAATCTTTGGGTTATCTAGAACTCTATCAATCATAATCTTGGATGCACGAAAATCTTCTCGTCGATGAATGAGAGTTACTTTGCTAGCAAATTTTGTTAAAAAACTTGCCTCTTCCATCGCTGAATCGCCACCACCTATAACTACAATCTCTTTATCTTTGAAAAAATAACCATCACATGTCGCACACGTGCTAATTCCATATCCCATTAATTCCTTCTCTGCTTCAAGACCTAACATTCTTGCAGATGCGCCAGTAGAAATAATGACTGACTCAGCAAGATGTTCTTCATCTTGAACATAGACTTTAAATGGAGAACTGGAAAAATCAACTTTTGAAACATGTTTATAGAAACATTCGGCCCCAAATTTCTGAGCTTGCTTTCGAAATAAATCCATCATATCTGGACCTAAAACACCGTCAGGAAATCCTGGATAATTTTCTACATCTGTGGTAATTGTTAATTGTCCTCCGGGCTGATTCCCTTCAAAAACAATTGGATTTAAATTAGCACGAGCAGCATAGATCGCAGCTGTTAGACCAGCTGGACCAGAGCCGATAATGATAGTTTTATGAATAGTTTTATCTGTCACTTAAATTAATTGTTTAATATTAACTCTTGTTCATGATTTGGTTAATATTATCAACTAATGCCTGCTCAGACTGAAGACCAACCTCTTGTCTCACAATTTCTCCGTTGTGAAAAAACAATAATGTTGGAATGCTGCGAATACCGTATTTTACCGGCACTTCTTTAACTTCATCGACATTTACCTTACCTATAAGGACATTATCGCTAAATTCACCAGAAATTTTATCTAAAATAGGTGCTATAGCTTTACATGGACCACACCATTCAGCCCAAAAGTCTACAATTACAAGCTTTTTTGCTTTAAGCACAAGCTCTTCAAAGTTTTGATCTGTTATTTTGATAATTTTTTCAGACATAAGTTTTCCAAATCATATTAATAATTACCATGGAATTTATAAGAATAATTGAATTTGAGTAACAAAAAAATAAGTTAAATGATTTTTATGGTGAAAATTAACCTATAATTTTAAGAAATCTTCTCTTGCCAACTTTAACTATAAGTTCTCCACATCCTTTGTTGACAATATAAGTTGAGTCAGAACATACTTCTCCGTCTATCTTTATAGCATTTTGCCCTATTAAACGTTTTCCTTCTGCTTTACTCTCAATGAGTTTTCCTGATAATAGAATATCAAGGATTCCAGTATTATTATCTAAATTAAAGATAGGGATATCATCTGGAATAGACTTTTTAACAAATATTTGGTCAAATGCCTCTTCTGCTTTTAATGCTGCATCTTCGTCATAATAGCGCGTAACTAATTCTTTTGCCAAATCTCGTTTTATATCTCTAGGATTTATGGAAGAATCTTCCAATTGTTTCTCTATAGATGCAACTTTGTCTTTATCTGCAAATACAGCCAAGCTATAATATTTGCCAATCATAGAATCGTTAATAGACATTGCCTTACCATACATATCCTCGGGAGAGTCATCGAGCGCAATATAATTATCATAGGACTTTGACATTTTTTCTACTCCATCTGTCCCCTCTAATAGAGGCAATGTAATAATTGTTTGAGGCTCTTGGTCATATTCTCGCTGTAAATCCCTACCAACCAATAAATTAAACTTCTGATCTGTACCACCTAATTCTACATCAGAATTAATTTCTACAGAATCCATTGCTTGCGCTAGCGGGTATAAAAACTCATGCATTGAAATAGGAATTTCCGATTCAAAACGTTTGGTAAAATCATCTCTTTCAATCATGCGTGCAACGGTATACTTACTACTCATTTTTACTACATCAGAGAAATTCATTTTATTAAGCCAAGTGCTGTTAAATAAGACTTTAAGGGTTTTTACATCAAGTATAACCTTAGATTGTTCTATATATGATTCTGCATTGGCTTTCGCTTCCTCCAGAGTAAGCTGTGGACGTGTTTTATTGCGCTCAGAAGGGTCGCCAATCATTGCTGTAAAATCACCAATTACAAGGATAGCTTGGTGTCCTAAATCTTGGAAATCTCTTAATTTCTGGAGAACAACACTATGCCCAATATGTAGATCTGGTCTACTAGGGTCGCAACCAAGTTTCACGACGAGAGGTTTGTTATTTTTAATAGAAGATTCTAGCTTATGTCGAAGGTCTTGAAGTGGAATTACCTCTTCTGTTCCTCTAGATATAATTTCTAACTGATCGTCTACTGGTAAAAATCCCATTATTTTTCACTCATTTCTCGTCGAGCTTCCCTATCTAAGTCTTTCATTTTCAAAGCGTCTTTTTTCTGGTATATTTTCTTTCCTTTGGCTGTAGCAAATTCAATCTTCGCTATACCACTCTTAAAATAAGCCTTTAAAGGGACAATTGTTAATCCTTTTTGAGCAACAATATTCTTAAGTCTAATCATCTCCTTTTTGTGCAGCAATAATTCTCTATTTCTCGTCGGAGAATGGCCTGAAAAACCTGTATGAGAATATGAACTAATATGGGCTCCAATTAACAAAACTTTGTTATCTTTAATTGAAACAAAACTATCTTTCAAGTTTAATTTCTTTTCTCTTAAACTTTTAACCTCGCTACCGAGGAGGATCATGCCTGCTTCATACTTATCAATAATTGTATAGCTATGAAAAGCTTTTCTATTGTTACTAATAATCTCTATATTTTTACTCATAAAAAAAGTTATGTTATTTTAATATTATTTTCTTAAATTCAAATATTGCTATATTTATAAAGTTTTCAACATTATGTTGATAATAATTGTGTGTTAAGTTTTTTTGTAGCATATTTATATCAAAACTTAAAGAGAAAATAGAATTATGAGTAGTATTTATAAACGAAAAAGAAATGGTGAAAATGATGGATATGTAATGTATTCGATTTATGCTTACGATCCTTTAAAAAATAAAAAAAGGTATTTTAATATAACTTTAGGAAAAATTGGCCCTACCCTAACCTGGGATGATTGCTTAAAACAAAAAAAAGAGCTTGATCGTGTTTTTTCAATTAAAAAAGGTGGAAAACAAGAAATGCAGCTAAATAACGCCATTAAAACCTACTTAAAGCATAAAACCATACATTTTAATGCAAAACCTCCTAAAAAGAGCTCCATACAGCTTCAAAACTACCACCTGGATACTTTTAAAGAAATAATCGTTAAAAGATATGGATCTGGTATCATGATGAAACATATTGATGACAATATTTTAAACTGGTATTTGGAAATAAGAGAAAAAGAGTTAAAAAAGAGCTCGATGCTTGTTCACAAGAGAATAATAGATAGTTTTTTAAGATGGGTTAAAGACTGAGCGAGTGACGCGATTCGAACGCGCGACCCCAACCTTGGCAAGGTTGTGCTCTACCAGCTGAGCTACACTCGCATAACATGTCATAATAAAACAATTTTATGTTTTAAAAAAGGAAAAAAATTAATGTTCGTGCTTGAGAGGAAAATCAGCTTTTTTAGCAATATTTTCAATAAAAGCAGCTACTTTTTTGTCATCTGGAATATTCGGTGATAGAGGAACGCTAAAGAATATACTACGATCTCCATATTTTGCTAAAGACTGACCCAATTCAAATGCTTCTTTTTGATATTTCGTTATCAATCCCATCACGTTAGGTTGATTGGCATAAATTTCTTCCAACGATTTTGAGGGATTAGCAGCCTGCAATTTCTTTAATCGGTAATCTATCTCTTGAAGACGATTAAACGACGATGAGACGTCTTCTATGTCTTTATTTAAATCTTTTATCCTTATATCAACAATACTTAAGTGCTTTCCTTGAATACCGGTAGAATACACTAAAGGTCCCTCCTGAGCTTGCTTACTTCTAGGTTCAGTTCTCTTGGTTACTCCACTCAAGAAGATATAATCTGCCTTGGGGAATGCATTTGAGAGGTCAACCGCATTATTCGAACTAAGATCTATCAACAATATTACAATGTCTACCTCTGGGTCTACTATATCAATATATTTATTACCTTCTGATATAAAATTCTTATTATCTATAGATTTGTATCTGGTTGCTTCGCTTAGCCCTATAAACCCAATCTTAACGCCATCTTCTTCTAATGTATGGTAAGGTTTAAATAATAGTTTATTTGTACTCTTATTATATAGGTTTGCTGATATAAAATTTATTGATGATTCAGAGGTAATCTCTTCGAGAAAAGCCTGTCCTAACTTAAAATCGTTAGACCCAATATTTACAACATCATAACCAATCAATTCAAGAGCATCAACAAAGTTTTTTGCTTTATATTTTTTCTGATCTGCTTTTAGCCCATCTGGATTGATAGAATTATGGGAAAAAAATGTATTTCCTGCATCAACAAGCAAAGGTTTCTTATCAGACATCATATTATTAAAAAAGAATGCTTTTCTTGCTAGCCCTCCTAAAGGTGCTTTTGGACAACCACAATCATAATACTCTGCAAATACATTTGATGTAGTTACGAGAGAAATCTTGTGTACCTTGCTATCTGTATTGCCGTTTTGTGACAATAAAACGCTAAATAATAATAGTAGTATTACTCTTTTCATTTTTTCAATTTAGTCCTTTTATTTTTAAGCATCAATGGCAACAAAAACATATAGATACCTGATATGCTAACGACAATTAAGAGCATTCCCGTAGGTACAAACCATCCAAACTTAACGTAATCTGTGAAAAAAGAACCATCGTGCACAGATTCAATAATATCTGATCGTCTATAATTAACAGAAAAAATTTCTGCTGTCTCGCTATCTATTTGTATTTCCCAATGATTATTTGATCTAATTTTCGCAATCCCCTTTTCTGGTCGAATATCAATACGGCTAATATCATCCCAGGACTCAATTTCTGCTTCAGGAACGCTTTTTGCTGCTTCTAGATAACTAATAAGCATTGTAGGTTTATTAGTACTAGTTTTTTCGACATTAGGTTGAATCCAATTTGATTGTTTCTTGAATTGCAACAACACTCCCGTTGTAAATATTAATAAAACAGGAATAATAATGAATGGTGAAATCCAGTAATGAATTTTTCTTATTCTTGTACTCAGCTTCAAAACTATTTTAAAATTTCCTCTAGTTCATCCATTAAGAAATTCATTTTTCTAGAAACCGCTTCAAAAGGTTCGGATGTGGTCATATCAACACCTGCTAAATTGAGTAGCTCTACAGGATAATCAGAACTACCGCTAGATAAAAATGTAATGAAATCATTAATTCCAGCTTGACCGTCATTTTGTACTCGCTCAGAAATCTTTTCTCCCGCAGCAAATGATGTTGCATATGCATACATATAATAATTATAGTAAAAATGAGGTATACGTGACCAAGAATACGCTTCTTCTTCAGTTATTTCCATACTTGGACCCCAATATCTACTATACATTTCACCGAAGTTCGTTGTTAAAAAATCTTCAGTTAAAATCTGACCATCTTCTGCAGCTTCATGCATCAATAATTCAAATTCTGCAAAGCGTGTTTGTCTATAATAGGTTGATCCAATATTTTGGATATAATTTTGAAGTAAAACAGCCTTCTCTTCATCATTTTCAACATTATCTAACAAATAGTCCATGAGAAGTGACTCTGTGGTAACTGATGCAACCTCTGCGTTGAATGTATCATACCCATAATATGGATATGGTTGATTCTTTTGACTTAAGTAAGAGTGATAAGCATGCCCTAGCTCATGGGCTAGTGTAAATACATCATCTAAAGTGCCAGAAAAATTTAGCTTAATTCTTGGAGGTAAATCCCAAGTAGATGACATGTATGCGCCACTTTCTTTTCCTTGATTTTCAAATACATCAATTAAATTTTCGTTATACATTTTTTCAGTGAACTTTTGCAATTCTCCGTCATTAGCTTGCAACAATGGCTGCAATGCTTCTAATACCATTTGCTGACCTTCTTCGTATGTATATTCTTTTGAAAAGTCTGCAAGAGGAGCGTATGTATCAAATGGCTTGATTTTATCTACACCAAGAAGCTCAGCTTTGAGCTCTGCCCACCTATGTAAAGGTTGAAGATTGTTATTTACGCTTTTAATTAAATTTTTATAGATCTCGGTTGATATTCCAGAACCTTTCATCTTGGCTTCTAGAGTATTTTCATATCCTCGTGCTTTAGCATAAAAAATATGGCCCTCTACATTACCTTTCATCAATACTGACATTGTATTCAATGAGTTGTTAAAAGGTACGTATAGAGCTTTGTACATGTCTTCTCTAACTCTTCTATCGGTTGACTTGGTATACTTACCATATCTACCAGGAGACATAGTCAAATCATTTCCATTTTCATCTTCAAAAGTTCCCCATTTAAAATCTGTAGCTCTCATTATATCGTAAGCTTCATTCGGAACTCCTGACAGCTTTCCAGCCATCGTTAAAATTCTCTCTTCCTTCTCTGATAATATATGCGGTTTAGCAATATACATATCTTTAAAATCTTTCTCATAAAGTCTCAACTTTGGCTCTCTATTCATAAAATCTTCTAGAATACTATAGTCAGACTTAAGCATTTCAGGACTGTAGTAAGCTGTTACTTCGCCTGATTTTATCGCTACATTTCTGACTCTCTGTACCATTTCTTGATATTTTTCATTTGTTAAGTCTGCGTTTAATGAATTCGACGCATAATGATAGAGTTTTCCAAAATATTGATTAATTTTTTCGCTTAACAGTATCGATTCTAGCAGAGTGTCAGGGTTTGAAAGTAGCTTACCTTTATAGTCTCCCATCTTGGGATAGAGTTTTTTGAGTTCTTCTAGATCAAGCTCCCATGCAGCATCTGTTTCATATACTGCTGTTAAATCCCATTTATATTTTGCATCAATCTCAGATCTTAATGGTACTGCTGAACTTGATGATGATTCATTATTTTGTGAGCATGACATAAGGATAAGAAAGTAAAAAATAATTAGTCTAAAATACATAGTAAAATACTCCATGTTTGTTTATTAAAATGTTAGATTCAATACTTATTCAGATAATACTTCGCTACGTTTTGCCATGCGAACAGTCATTTCTATTTTTTCAAGAGGATTGTCGTTCTGATCTTTGGCTACGCTTACAATCATATCAATAATATCTAAACCGTCAATAACTTTACCAAAAACAGTATAATTATTATCTAAAAAACTTGCATTATCATGGCAAATAAAGAATTGGCTTGAAGCGCTATTTGGATCATTCGTTCTTGCCATTGAAAGAATCCCTTTGACATGCGGCGTAGGATTAAACTCTTGTGGAATTAACCAAGTAGTTGGATCTTCTTCATTTCCAATACCAAAGAATTTTCCAGCTCTACCACCTGTTCCATGTGTCATTCTGTTTTCATTTCTTGAGTTAGGGTCTCCGCCTTGAATCACAAAGCCTGGGATTACTCTATGAAATGTTGTTCCATTAAAATACTCTTCGTTTGTTAGCGCAATAAAACTCTCAACGTGCATCGGAGCAAGATCTGGATAGAATTCTACTACCATATCCCCAAAATTCGTTGATATTACTGCGACTTCACTCTCTTTTTCATAAGTCATTAAAAAAACTCCTACGATAGTTAAAATTAATATTGGTATTAAAAAAACTTTTTTCATTACTGTACTTTCATTGTAATAACTGGATGTTGTCTTGGGGCAAATATAGCATTTAAAACCTCAAATTCTAAATCGAATTTTTTCAATCTTGCTCGTGTAATCACTTCCAACTCAACTGTCTCATATGGAGGAATTTCGATAAGATCAATATCCATGAAAAAATTATATT
>JAYZIW010000029.1:0-39089 GCA_036165075.1 Fidelibacterota bacterium
TATTTAGTTTGTAATATGTTAGAAAAATCATTTCCTACTCCACTCACTCCACATCCATTTAATATCCCAACCTTCAATGTTTGATTATCATAATTTTCAAATAATTTAATTTTTTGAGTTGATTCTATTTTTTGATTGGAGTTATTAATAACAACCTTCTGATCCAGGAAGCTTTTTGATAGTGACCATCCAAAAATAATAATAATGATTAAAAGTATAATAATGACTGAATCAAGAAAATATTTCATCCTTTAACTATTTTTCAGTGAATTTAATTGGTTTATTGTATTGATTCCTATTACCTCCATAGGATCCTCAATTTTTTTTGCTTGTACTGGAGAATTTTCTTTAATCAGCTCTATAACATCGGTTAAATAGTATTCATTTGATGCATTATTAGATTTTATTCTTTTTAATTCACTAAAAAGCTGTGGAATTTTAAAAATGTATATACCTGGGTTCCATTCTTTGATTTTTTTCTCATCTGGGGTGCAATCTTTTTCTTCTACTATTTTTAATAAATCACCATCTTGATTTCTGATAATGCGACCATATCCTGTTGGATCGTCTAGCATTGCAGTAATCAAAGTTGCATTGCGATTTTCTTTTATATGCTCATCTATGATAGGGAATAGGGTGCTAGATTTGATATTTGGTGCGTCACCATATAATATTAATAAATGACCTGATTTATTTTCGAGTTGATTTTCCAGTTGTAGCGCTGCATGACCCGTTCCTAGTTGTTGTTCTTGAGATACATAATTTACATTATCATTTTGTATATGATTTTTGACAAGATCTTTCTGAAAACCCACTACAAGAGTGATTGAATCTGGATTTAATTCTGATGCTGTATCTAGCACATAATCAATTAAACTTTTACCATTTAGTTGATGTAAAACCTTAGGCAGTTCAGATTCCATTCTTGATCCCTTACCTGCAGCCAAAATTCCAATATGTAGCTGATTATTCATTCAATATTTTGTCCTAAAAAAGGTATATCTCTCTTTGATATAACACCACCACCGATACAGGTCTCTTCTTTGTCGTAAAAGACAATAGATTGTCCTGCAGTGATCGCTTTTTGTTTTGACTTAAATTTAATGAGATATGAATTGTTATCTAAAGAAAAAATATTACATTCCTTGTCTTTATCTCTGTATCTGACTTTTGCATAATATTTTTTTGGTAATATCTTAGGTTGTTTATTAATCCAATTAATATTCTTTGCTATAATTGTTTTACTAAATAGGGCAGGATGGTCTTCTCCTTGTACCACAAAAACAATATTATTCTTAATATCTTTTTTAGCTACATACCATGGCTTGTCTTCAGCGCTAAATCTTGCACCAATACCCAAACCTTTTCTTTGACCAATTGTAAAATAAATATGACCATTATGCTTTCCTAATATTTCTCCATCAAGTGACTGAATTTCTCCTTTTTCAGACGATAAATGTTCTCCGACAAAATCATTATATTTTCTTTCCCCAATAAAACATATTCCGGTGCTATCTTTTTTATTATGATTGATTAGAGAATATTTTTTTGCAATCTTTCGCACCTCTTTTTTTAAAATTTTACCTAAAGGGAAGATGGTATTTTCTAATTCAGATTGTCCTAGTTGATGAAGGAAATAGCTCTGATCTTTTGATTTATCTTTTGCTTTTTTTAGATATAAATTTGAACCAGATTTGTAATAATCTACATAGTGACCTGTCGCAATTTTTGTTGCACCTATTTCTTGTGCATAATCTTGAAACACTTCAAATTTTATTTCTTTATTACATAATACATCAGGATTCGGAGTGAGCCCGTTAATATGGTCATCTAGAAATTGTTTAAATACCTTATTTTTATATTCATGGGTATAGTCAATTTTTTTTAACGAAATATTCAGTTTTTTACACACACTAACAGCGTCAGCATAATCATCTTCTGCAGAACAAATAGCATGCTTATCATCCCAATTTTTCATAAATACACCATGGACATCATATCCATCTTTTTTTAATAAGATAGCTGCAACAGAACTGTCAACACCTCCGCTAATACCTAATACTATTTTTTCTTTTTTCATTTAGTTTACTTTCATATCTTAATAAAAAATTTTATGAGTTCAAATCAATCACATAAAGCATTAGTTTTTGGTTCAATCAGCATCGATAAAATTGTTAATAAGTATGGTTCTTATTCAGATGTATTGGGTGGATCAGCATCCTATGCATTGTTAGCAACTAAAAAGAAAGAATGCCAACTCGTTGGAATGGTAGGAAATGATTTTTCGAAAAAACACTTTACTCTTCTAGGTGAACATTCTATTAATTTAGATGATTTAAAAATAGAGCAAGGCAATACATTTGCTTGGGGTGGTGAGTACGCCGATGATTTTTCAACAAGAGAAACACTTTATGTAGATCCTGGGGTTTCAGAAAAATATGAACCAGTTTTATCAGATAATTCAAAAAATTGTGAATACTTATTGCTGGGTAACACTCACCCTCATTTACAACTTACTCTTTTAAATCAAATTGAATCAAAACCATTTGTTATATTAGATACTTTTAAGCTATATATGGATATAGCGAACAGTGATTTGAAGAAAATTATCTCCAAATCTAATTTGTTATGTATTAATTATAATGAGGCTATTCATTTATGTGGATTAAAAAATCCTAATTTAAAAGATATGGCACAATACATATTAGATATGGGAGTTGATAGCTTAATCATTAAACAAGGAGAGGATGGAGCATCTTTTTTTGAAAACAATAATCATTTTTCTATAGGTGCATATCCAGTGAAAAAAGTTATGGATACCACTGGAGCAGGAGACTCTTTTGCAGGAGGTCTCCTTTCGTCTAAAATGCAAGGTAGTAATATACAAGATTCTATGGTATCTGGTGCAACAATGGCATCATTTTGTATTGAAAATATTGCCCATAAAGGTTTAATAGAGTTTTCTAAGGAAGAATATTGTATACGCAAAGAATGGATTGAATCAAGTCTTACCTATTGAAATCTGATAATAATACTACTAACTTGTTCCTATAACTGGAGGATATATACTTATGAGAATTATAAAAAACTTTTTTCTTACATTAATATTGGTTTCTACACTATTTGCTGGACAAGATTTAGAGTCTGCAAAAATTAGATTAAAAGACAAAGAATGGGACAAGGCAGAGGAATTTTTATTGAAAGCCTTGAATCATCCAAAGGATAAGTGGGAAGCCGCATTTCATTTAGCAGATAAAATTTATCCTAGATCACAAGATTGGGCTAAAGTAAAAGAGTATATGGATATTGCAAGTACTGCTTCAGCAAATACCAAGATTCGTCCTACTCCAAATGATAAAAAAATATTGATGTCCCAAGCTGTTGCAGCTTCAATGACAAAAAGTTATAATTTAATTTATTATAGAGCGTCTGGATTTTTAGGCTTGTTAAACAAAGTAAGCGATCCGGATAAAAGAAATGCATTAATAGACCAAGCTATTACAACTTCAATGCAAGCTAAAGAATTAGATCCTTCACAACCAGGTGCATATGCGCTACTTGGCTTGTATTATTCAGTAAAAGGTGACAAAGACAACACATTTAAATACATAGACCAAGCATTAGATTTGCCAGATATACCAGCAGACACCAATTTAGCACTTCTTCTTAGTGCGGGTCAGAGCGCAGTACGTTTAGGTGATTTTGATAAAGGGTTAGGATATTATGAAAGAGCTTTATCGGGTAATCCTAATGAAGTAGCTGTTCTTAAAAACTTAGGATCTTTATATCTTGCAAAAGAAGACTTTGAGTCTGCATTGATACATCTTAATTCTGCAATCGATCAATCTGAAGATGATAAAGAAAAAGTAGACTTATTCTTTAATAGAGGATTAGTGTATTTAAATATGAAAGAATTTGAAGAAGCAGAATATAATTTTGAAGAAGCATATTTTCTAGCTCCTGACGATAAAGAAGCTTTATTGGGTCTTGCAAAAGCACTTGAACAAGCAGAAAGATGGAGAAAATCTAGAACATATTATTTAGAATTAATTGATGCTGATCCAAATAATGCTAGTTATTATTATGGGGTATATCGTACCTATTTTGGAGAAGGCAGACTTGAAGATGCTACCGAGTATTTAAATAAAGCTAACGCATTAAGATAAATTTTTAGTAAATAACTTGACCTACTTGTTCTTGATAGAACTGTTTAGTCGCATTCTCTAAGACTACCCCTACTGCACGATAAGCATTGGCATTATCTCTAAAACCAGCATATGGAGTAGCTACTTCAATCGCATTAATCTTACCACTATCACTGCTACCATAGGTTTCTAAAGTATACCCTCCAGATGTATATGGATTAGCCCCTGGAGATGGATTGTCTAATGTTGGTACAACACTAAAAGTATAGCCATTGTATGATGAGCCAAATAATAAATTACCAAAACTACTATATCCTCTAACTATCTCTGAAAATGTAGCTGCAGAAATAGAGGCCATTTGATTAACGCTAGATTGGCTACTATATGAATTAAG
The DNA here is from genome assembly GCA_036165075.1 of Fidelibacterota bacterium. Lineage (GTDB taxonomy): Bacteria > Fidelibacterota > Marinisomatia > Marinisomatales > Marinisomataceae > Marinisoma. The sequence goes on from JAYZIW010000029.1 coordinate 4,540, forward strand.
TGCGCTATTTGATAGATTTAAATTATTTGCAGATAATAGATATCCCAATTCAAATTGCTGCACAGAATGATCATGTTCAACAAGGTTCAGTAGTAATCCTGAATCAAAATGAGCCTCTACAGAGTCAATAGCTGTTTGTAAGTAGCTGTGATATGTACCATATGACAAGGTAGCATAACTATTACCTTGTGCTCCATCTGTTAGATTTGTATCAGGATCTAATTTTGTACGACTAACGTTATTATAAATAATATGTGGAAAAAGACCATTCGAATTTGCATTAAAAAATACTGCAAATTGTTCTGCTACTTTTCTGGTATTTACTGCACGTGCTGTATCTCCAGTGCGGTCTGCCATTGTAGATGGAACTAATGTCCCATCATGAGGCACCGTAATAATTACAGGAGTATTACCAACCCTATATTGAACATAACCTTGACCATCTGATACTATTTCTCCCGGCGTATAAATAACAGTAGGCGTAGGTACTGTTGATTGTGTAGCACGATTGCTATCGCTACAACCTAAAAGAATTATGGTTATTAGTAGTGTTATTGCAATTAATGACCTATTAGTATGTAATGCCTTCATTTTCATCGTATTTTCCTCTTTTATCAAAACCTGTTATAAATTTATTATTTTTTAATTGTACTCCATGTGTTTGCGCGAGTCCGTATACACCTCTTTCTACAACACCATCATGTTCAAATATATGATTTAGCGCTTCTAGTTCACTAATAGTTTTTTTAGTGAGTGAATTTTTTTCATATCTTAAATTATCTGGCAACCATTGAGAGTGTGTTCGTGGTGTATCAATAGCCTCTTGTATATTCAAATCATGATCTACAATACTAATGATGGTCTGTAATACTGCAGTAATAATTCTTGATCCACCAGCAGCACCAATTGTTAAAATCGGAGTGCCTTCACTATCAATAATAATTGTAGGGCTCATAGAGCTAAGTGGTCGTTTAAATGGTGCAATAGCATTGGCTTTATAACCAATTAAACCAAATGCATTTGCTATGCCAGGCTTAGATGAGAAATCATCCATCTCATTATTTAATAAGAATCCAGCACCATCTACTATTTTTTTGTTCCCATAGCTCATATTAAGCGTAGTAGTAATTCCTACAACATTACCTTGATTATCCATTACTGAATAATGTGTTGTTTCTACACTTTCTTTTGAAATGTTCTTACCTGCTGCAATTTCTGTACTACGAGTAGCAGAATTCATTGATATTAATGATAACCGTTTTTTTGCATATTCTTTTGATGTTAACATAGGAATCGGGTTAGGCCAAAAATCTGGATCTCCTAAGTGTATTGCTCTATCTGCATAGGCTAGTCTTTGTACTTCAGTTAAAAGATGTACAAATTCTGTAGAGTTTCTTTCCATCGATTTCATATCAAAGTTTTCAATCATATTAAACATTTGTACTAATAATGCTCCACCTGAGCTTGGTGGACCCATAGAAATAATTTGATTGTTTCTATATGTGCCTATTATAGGATCCCGATAGACTGAATGATAGTTGAGTAAGTCTTCTTTTGTTATAAAGCCATTATTAGCAACCATCTCTTGTATAATCAGTTCTGCTGTTTTACCAGAATAAAATCCAGAATTACCATTTTTAGCAATACGCTTTAATGTATTTGCCAAATCTTTTTGTATTAAAATATCACCCTCTTGCCACTCATCAATATTAGCTAATTTTTTTCGATACTCGTCTTGAGAGAGCTCTCCATTTATAAAAGCTTGTTGAATATCCAAGATATCATTGTTTATATCTTTTATAAAAATTTTAGCAGATCCTTCATCGTTTAAAAATAATGCTTTATAAGAATCAAATCCTTGTGCAGCAACCCCATTAATTGGATATCCATTTTCTGCATAATCTATGGCAGGAGCCATTATTTCTTCTAATGTAAAATTACCAGAACCATAATCACTAAAAATTTTTAATAAGCCATTAACCGTTCCCGGTACACCTGAAGACTTATGAGAGTTTAAGGCAAGATCGCGACTATATTGTTCATTCTCATCAAGAAACATTGTTTCATAGGAAAATTCTGGAGCTTTTTCTCGAAAATCTAAACTAATTGCTTCTCCATCTGCGGTGTAGGCGACTAAAAATCCACCACCACCAAGATTCCCATTTGAAGGAGAGGTAACTGCCAATGTAAATCCTGTTGCAACAATAGCATCAAATGCATTTCCACCTTTTTTAAGAATATCAATACCTACTTGTGATGCTATGCTAGAAGTAGAGGATACTCCACCTTGCGTATTGTTTTTTGTGCTACAACTAGCGCACATTAATGCAATGGCTGTTAATATGATATAGTGTGTTCTCATGATATGAAAAGGTAATAAAAAGCCTCTACAAAAAATAGAGGCTTTTTATTTTATTCAGTTATACTAACTCAACTATTATAGAGTCATGTCTAAACGAGTGTAAACATAACGTCCGTTGAATCCAAATGGACTATATCCAGAATGCTGGAATATTCCATTAAAACTATTTCTTTTAATAGTTTTGTCTGGGTAAACATCGAAAACGTTATTCATACCAACTGAAACACGAACTTGGCTATTTGCCTGCCATGAATATTCCATGTCTGTAGTCCATTTTCCACTTAGTACTTGTTCTCTTGCTACACTTCCTGAAGGAATTGTTACTTCACCCCAACGGTTCATTTTAACCATCCATGTTGATGTTGGTCTTTGAACTCTTGCTGAGAACTGGAACATTTCTGCAGGAGATGAACTTTCAAATCTCACAGTGTTAGAACGACCTAACAAAGAAGCGCCCGTATAATCAGCTAGCGCTGCTGGAGTTACAAGATCACCTTTATTAGTAACCTCAGTATCATTGAAGTTCATAGCTGCTTTTAATAATAGTGTACCGTTTGCAAGGTCACGATTCATAGTTGCAACTATATCCAATCCATTTGTTTCAGTATTAATTCCGTTAAAGAAATATCTACCACCAACGGCAGGGATACCTCTTTCAGCAAAGAATGTTGCCATATCAGAAGTAGCACCAGAACCTTTAAAGGTTTCACTCATAGTAATACGATCATCTACAGTAATGCTATAAGCATCTACTGCTAAACTAAACGTATCATCTTTATAAGTCATACCCATTGAAATGTTCTGTGATGTTTCAGGCTCAAGTGGTTTAGCACCTAAAGCCTTAGCTGGTTCTGTATCAACTGGGAAAGTACCTACTTCGTAAGGTATTCCGTCAATAAAGTTTGTTGCAATAGATGAGAAATACGCTTCTTGTAAAGCTGGCGCTCTAAATCCTGTGCTAATTGAACCTCTAGCAGCTAGGCCATCTTGTATTTCATATCTCATAGCAACTTTACCAGTTGCGTGATTACCGAAGTCACTGTAGTCTTCTGCTCTTACGGCAACATTTACTAATAAGCCGTCTTTAACATCTGCTTCAGCATCAACGTAGAAACTAAGAGCGTCTCTATCACGGTCTTGCTCATTATTAGGAGCTAATCCTGGTAAACATTGACAACCAACTGCTGCGCCTGCGCCTGCATTTGGACCGTCTAATACATCAAAACCGCCATCAGCATAACCTGCTTCTTCACCAGCGTCGATAGTATAGTTTTCCGTACGAATTTCAGCACCCATAGCAAGACTTACTGGTCCAGCGAACCCATCAATCTCTCTTTGAGTAGTTAAGTCAAAATTTATAGTAGTTTGACTATAGCCTAATGTTCCTAGATCGAACTCAGATTGCTGTCCGGCACTAGTTCCATAAGTAGCGTTATGACTGTTTACCATTCCCCATGCAAAGTCATTTGATCCATTTGTTAAACTTAGATCATACGCATAATCTCCCATAAGACCTTTCATTCCAACCGCGAACGATTTGTCTGAAAGCTCTGGGCTAATTAGAGGTAAGAATCCATCTGGATACCATGCACGAAGAGTACGATTATCTTGTGCTCTTCTGTAGTAACATCCACTTTCACCATCTCGTGTATTATATCCACCAAATGTGTAGAAAGTACCACGTTCCATAGGGAAACTACCATTCCACATTAAACTTACTTGTTCAAACTTACCAGCACCAATACGGTGATTTTCTCTATCGAATGCATGTTCTTCTGCATCCATACCCGCAAAGTACTGTCTTCTTGGATCAAGCCCCGCACGATTTGTACGACCACCGTCACGAATTTGACCACTTAAGTATAGATTTCCACCAAATATTTCCATTCCGTTACCAGCATGAATAATTAGGTTTCTTCCATCTTCTTTTAAAACTGTTTCAAGACCTGAACGTGCATAACCACGGTCTGCACTGTATGGTAAATATCCAGTACCTTCGTGATCTGTATCAAGATCCCAAGAATAGGTATCTGCATCTTGTCCATCAATTAGTCCTTCGCCTGCAGCATAACCTCTTTCAAAATAAGAATAATTTTGACCGTAGGTAACGCTCATATCGGCTCCACCAGTTTCTTTTAATATTAAATTAATAACACCTGCAACAGCGTCAGATCCGTACTTAGCTGCAGCACCATCACGCAAGACTTCAATTTTAGAAATTGCACTTGCTGGGATAGCATTTAAGTCAACCTGAGTTGAACCACGACCAACTGAACCATTTACGTGTACTAATGCACCCTGATGACGTCTTTTACCATTTACTAGTACTAGAGTCTGATTTGGTGCCATACCACGTAAAGTAGCAGGTCTCATATGGTCAGAACCATCTGTAATATAGCCTTTAGGCGAATTATAAGATGGAACTAATGCTTGTAATAGTTCATTGGTTTCAGTGAAACCAGATGCACGAATTTCAAGCTCAGTAATGACTTCTACTGGTACTGCTTGTTCGTCTACATTTCTTGCAAAACGAGATCCAAGAACTGAGACAGAATTACCAGAAACTGCACTAGATGCTAGCGAGAAGTTTGCGGTTGCAGAACCATCTACATTTACAGAAACGCTTGCAGATTCATATCCAATGTATGAAGCAGTTACAGTATATGAACCACTTGAAACACCGTCGACTGAATATGATCCGTCGGCTGCTGTTGCAGCACCAGATGATGTTCCTTCAACTGTTACATTTGCACCAAAAAGAGCATTACCTGCTCCATCAGTCACGGTACCTGAGACTGAACCTTGTGCAAACATAAAGCTAGACATCATAACTAGTGCTATCACATTATATAGCTTTCTCATTGTCTTTCTTCCTTTGTTTATGTACATATTAATAAAAATTTGGTATGCACCTCCTCTATAAATAGAAGTGCTTCTACCCTTAGTTGATGTAACTTAGTTGTAAGAGGAGATTAATGTCAATATTTTAAAGAGGAGCGTATATTATCTTCTGCTACGCAATTTCATTAGCAAGTTTAAAATTTCAACATAGAGCCAAATTAAGGTAATCATTAGCCCAAATGCACCATACCATTCCATATATTTAGGAGCACCATTTTCTGCGCCTTGTTCTATAAAATCAAAATCTAATACCAAATTCATTGATGCAATTCCAATAACAAATAATGAAAATAAAATACCAGTTGTGCCATTACCAAATAATGATCCCATAAATGACACACCAAAAAGCGACAGAATCATATTTAAGATATAAACAATGAGAATACCAAATGTTGCTGAGAATACACCTAATCTAAAATTATCTGTTACTGCAATTAATTTGCTTTTATATAAAAGGAGCAGAGCAGTTAGAATCCCAAAAGTTAAACAAATAGCTTGATTAGCAATTCCAGGATACATCGACTCTACCATTGCAGATATTCCTCCAAGAACTACTCCTTCAGCCAAACAATAAAGTGGAACAGTATAGGGAGCAGCTTTTTTGTTAAAAATAGTAATCATTAATAATATGAATGTGAAAATAGTAATTGGCCAAAATAGCATTAAAGCTGTAGCTGGATTATTCCAGCTATAAATAGCTGATGTCATTAATAAGAGCAATCCTAGAGCAGTTTTATTTACTGTTCCATCAATAGTCATTGCTTGCGTCCCAGAAAAACGCCCAGTATTTCTAAAAGTATTATTGTTTAATGCAGGATTAGCAGATCTCATAGCATTGCTCCTATTTATTTTCGCTAATGAATGTAGCTATTTTATCGATTGATATTCGTGTTTGTTGCATTGAATCTCTTTCACGTATTGTTACTGAATTATCTTCTAATGTATCGTGATCTAATGTAATACCAAACGGCGTTCCAGCTTCATCTTGTCGATAGTAACGCTTTCCAATAGAGCCTTGCTCATCATAAACACAAGGGAAAGCTTGGTTTAGCTCATTAAATAAAGACATAGCTTTTTCAGGTAAACCATCTTTTTTTACCAATGGACATATTACTGCTTTAATAGGCGCCAATTCATATGGTAGGCGCAATACAATTCTATTATTGTCAGTGTCTTCAAAATAAGCTTCGCATAGTATCATTAAAAATAGTCTATTTAATCCAGTCGATGTTTCAATAATATATGGATGATATTTTTCTTGAGACTTGGTATCAAAGTAAGTCATGTTCTTGCCGGATAGATTTTCATGTTGTTTTAAGTCAAAGTCTGTTCTGTTATGAATCCCTTCAACTTCACCCCAGCCAAATGGAAAATTATATTCAATATCATACGCATCTTTTGCATAATGAGCTAGAGCATCTTTATTATGTTGATGAAATTTTAAATTTTCAGCATTAATGCCCAAGTGATTGGTATAGAAATCCAATCTTTTTTGTTTCCATAAATCCATGTTTTTTTCATCTTCTGATGGATGCACAAAATATTGCATTTCCATTTGTTCAAATTCTCTAGTTCTAAAAATAAAGTTTCGTGCTACAATTTCATTGCGAAATGCTTTACCAATTTGTGCAATACCAAATGGAACTTTTAAGCGCATTGTGTTTTGTACTAATAAATAATTAATAAAAATCCCCTGTGCAGTTTCAGGGCGTAGATAAATATTTTTCCCCGTTTTTTCTGAAGGGCCTGAGTCTGTTTTAAACATCAGGTTGAATTGTACAGCAGGAGTCCATTTTCCGACTGAACCAGAATGGGGATCTATAACACCAGTTTTTTCTAGCAATCCATCAGATTTTGATCCATTATTTAATATAGTTTGGGCAATGTCGTTATATATATCATCGCCACCTGTATTTTCTATGTTTAATTCGCTGCAAATAGCATCAATAATTTTTGACTTTTGTTGTGATAATAAGTCATCTATACGGTATCTTTTTTTATTATCTTTGTTGTCGGTCATAGGATCATTGAAGTTTGCGATATGCCCACTCGCTTCCCATACATCAGGATGCATCATGATTGCACTATCAAGTCCTACAATATTTTCATGCGCCTGCGTCATTTCTTTCCACCATAGTTCTGATATTGATTTTTTTAGTTCTATACCTAAAGGTCCATAATCATATGAAGCTTTTAGTCCGCCATATATTTCAGAATTAGGAAATACAAAACCTTTTCTTTTGCATAGTGAAATAATTTTATCTAAGTGTTGCTTATTCATTTAAATAATTTAAGTATAGTAGTTAAGAAAATAAATACCTGTACAATATTATTAATCCAAGGAATCCAAATAATATAGGTCCAATGAAAACAAGAGTATCAAATCCTGTTTTAGGTGGGTCTGCTAGTATATATATTCCATATTTTTCTACATAATAATCTTTAATTTCTTGATCTGTCATTCCCTTAATCACCATTTTTTTAATTTCTGCACGCATTTCTACTGCAATATTTGCTTGAGATTGTTCTAAGGTGAGACCATCACATACTGGACACATTAATTGGCGATTTAATGAATATAAACGATTTTCTAACGAAGATTGAAAACTAAAGAGTAAAGTAATAGCGCTAAAGGTTAAAACAATTTGTCTTATCATTTTTTTTCTGCTATTAATTTAATTGCCTCTTCTAATGTGACATCTTCAATTGCATATCCTTTAAGAGATACATTTTTCTTTCCATCTGTTACATAAGGCCCAAATCTACCTCTTTTGATTGCAATTTCTTTTTTTGTTTTTGGATCAGATCCTAAAATTGTTGGTTCAAATTTTAATTTTCTATCCTTAATTAGCTTAGTGGCTTCTTCTAAAGTAATTGTTAGTGGGCTATCAGTAGATTTCATAGATGCATTAACCTTACCACACTTAACATAAGGTCCATAAGGACCAAATGTTGCTAGTATATCTTCTCCAGTTTCAGGATGAGTACCCAATTTTTTAGGAAGGCTTAAAAGGTCAGATGCCATTTTTTCATCTATATCTTCGGATGGTGTTCCTTTTGGAATAGAAGCTCTTTTCTTGCTATCTTGTAGTTCTACATAAGGCCCATATCTTCCCACTTTTAAAATGATATTTTCTTTATTATTGAATTTCCCAATAATATTATCTTCTTTTTGCATTTTACCGAGTTTGTCAATCTCAGTTTCATTTAAGTCTCCTAAAAATAAATCTTGTGGTATTGTGATATTTCCACTTTCTTTTTCTATATATGGACCAAATTTCCCAATACGTATATCAGTTGTATCTGATATCTTTACTGTACATGCCTTTGCAATATCGATTTTTTCTTTTAGTAGTTTCGCTACACCCGCATAATCTTCTCTGCCATTATAAAATTCATTTAATACGCCAGCATAGCTATTTTCAGATCGAGAGATATCGTCTAATTTTCTTTCCATGCCCGCTGTAAATTCTTCATTAAATAAGGGCAAGTAATGATTCTCTAATAATTGGCTAACAGCAATACCAACAAATGTTGGAATAAGAGTTTTGTTTTTCTTAATCACATATTCTTTTTTTACCAGTTTATCTAATATAGATGAATAAGTTGATGGACGTCCAATACCTCTAGCTTCCATTTCTTTAACAAGCATTGCTTCCGAAAATCTTCTTGGTGGTGCAGTATGTTTTTCCAAGCTCTCTATATTAGTATGTGTAATATTAGAATTTTCTTCTATAGGAGGTAATGTAACAGTATTAACACTTTGATTTCTGGATAATGCTTGTTCATATGCCACAGTATACCCTTTAAATGTTGTAATATTCCCGCTAGCACGATAGATAGCTTTTCCATTTATTATTTCAACGTTAGTTCTTATATATTGTGCTGGTTTCATTTGAGATGCTAATGTTCTATTCATAATTAGTTCATATAATCTTGCTTCATCTTTGCCAAGCACATCTAATATCTGTTCAGGGTTTTTAAATGTTCTTCCTGCAGGTCGAATTGCTTCGTGAGCTTCTTGAGCATTTGCAACTTTATTTTTATAAATATTAACAGAATCGGGCAAAAACTCTGCACCAAATTTATCTAAAATAAATTTTTTGGAAGCAGACAAAGCTTCTTTAGATAGGTGCGTAGAGTCTGTTCGCATATAAGTAATAAATCCTTGTTCATATAATTTTTGTGCAAGGACCATTGTTCTCTTTGGAGAATAACCAAATCTTCTAGAAGCATCTTGTTGCAATGTGCTTGTTGTAAAGGGTGGAGCAGCAGAACTAGAAGTAGGCTTAGATTCAATTTTGTTAATTTTCCAATCATTTTTTTCTGAATCAGTTTTTATATCATCAGCTTTTTCCTTATCAATTAATAGCAGTTGATTATTTTTTAATCCACTATCAAATTTCCCAAAATCACTGCTTTTTGCAATTTTTTGGTTATCATATGTTTCAAGAGTTGCTTTAAATGTTCCATCATGATCATCTGATTTAAGATCAGCTTCAATAGAATAGAATGTATTTTTTATAAATTTATTACGATCTTTTTCTCGATCTACTAATAACCTTAATGCTACAGATTGAACTCTTCCTGCAGATAACCCAGTATTTTTTATTGATCGTAGTGTTTTCCAAAGAACAGGAGAAAATGTAAACCCTACAATACGATCAATTGCTCTTCTTGCTCTTTGAGCATCTACTAAGTCGTAATTAATGCTTCTACTATTGTTGATTGCATGCTGTACTGCTGTTTTAGTAATCTCAGTAAACTCTACTCTTTCAATTTCTTTTTCTATTTCTTCTGCTATATCCGCTGCAATAGCTTCTCCTTCTCGGTCTGGGTCTGTTGCAATCAGAATCCTATCTGCTTTTTTTACTTCAGCTTTTAGTTGAGTAATAAATTTTTTTCTATCAGGCATTGTTTTAATTTTCATCGCAAAATCATTTTCGATATCAATACCCATTTCTTTTTTTGGTAAGTCTTTAAAGTGGCCAACACTGGCGATTACAGATGCATTATCAATGTATTTTGAAATTGTCTTAGTCTTAGATGGCGACTCAACAATGATTAATAGTTTTTCTTGATTGGACATAGGTGTCAACTTACGTTTATTAAATTATAATTGTCAAAAATTTATATATAAATATATATATAAATTATTGGGATTTTAAAAAATTCAATAATTCTTCAAAATTAGAAAAAATCAACTCTTCATTTGATTTAATATTCTTGATAGACATCTTATTATCAATAATGATTATAAATGATGCATTTTTCTTTCCAGCATCTTTGATTTGATTTTTTATATTCTTTTTATTTGTGTCAAAAAAGACTTTATAGTCATTTTCTATCAAATTATTTATCATAGAAAAACACTTTGTACTATTTTCTGAATCATTGGAGCTTAAATAGATATCAATATTTTTATTTTCAGCTTGATGTTTTGATTCCATAATCATGCGTTCCATGCCAGCTGCAAATCCAATTGCTGGGGTTGATGGCCCACCCATTTGCTCTACTAAGAAGTCATATCTTCCTCCTCCACATAGCGCATTTTGTGATTGGTCGCTTTGTGTTGTTATTTCAAATGTAGTGCCATTGTAGTAATCTAACCCACGCACTAAATGTGGGCTTTCTTCATATTTCACATTTAATGTATCTAGATTAGATAGAAGAATACCAAAACTTTCTCTTTCTTCATCTGTCAATAATTCTTTAATAATCGGCGCATTATTAATAATAGATTGATCCTTTTCTTCTTTGCTGTCAAGTATACGAAGTGGATTACTATCAAGCCTTTTTTGAGACAGATTAGATAATGCACCTAGATTTTGTGAAAAATATTTTTTTAATATTTCTTCATATTTTTTTCGCGTATCTGGTGAACCAATATTATTAATATATAAAATAGTTTCACTAATACTTAATGCACTTAAAGCTCTGTTAGCGAGAAGAATAACTTCTATATCTTGTTCTATATTAGAAGAGCCAAATGCTTCTATTCCAAATTGGTGAAATTGACGCTGTCTACCTTTTTGTGGTTTTTCTCGTCTAAAAAGAGAATCAATATAGTATAAGCGACATAAGGGATTACTTCTAAAAAATCCACCTTCAATATAAGCACGCACTACAGGTGCAGTCATCTCAGGTTTCAATGCTATATGTTGATTAGAAAGATCTTCCCACTCAAACATCTCTTTTGAAACATCTGTTTCATAGCCAACATTTTGTTTAAATAGATGAATTGATTCAAGCGCAGGCGTGCGTACTTCTTCATAGCTAAATTGTTGACTTATATTGTGAAGGATATCTTCAACCTCTCTCCATAACTGAGTATCAGGAGGAAGAATATCAAATGTACCTTTAATTTTTTGATATTTAGATTTCACAAAACAACATTAATAATTTTTTTAAGCAATAACACCTAAAAACTTGACCTAGTGTTATATAGCCCTGTTTTCTGTTCTACTTTCAAGTCTTTTAGTATATCAGACTTTAAATTTAATCTAAAGTAGAGACCTTTTGCATACCCTGTAGGGGTCCAATCTACAAATAGTTCCCAACAGTCTATTTCTCGATATAAGGTAATATTATGTCTAACAATATTTTTATCGCTAATGCTAAAACGTGCATTATAATTTAATTTCCAATTTTGAGTGACATTCATGCTAGTATTCGTATTGACCCAAAAGTTTTCAATAGTATTAGAAGGATTAATCTTATTTACTGTATAGCTAATCCCTATTTTACTTTGCCAACTATTACCTGATAAGTCCGTTAAAAATTCTTTTGTTCTGTCTGAAAATTCTTTTTCAGATTCTGGTTGTGATTCGTTTGTTTTTCCTAGCAATGTAAAATTAGTTGCTAATCTGATACCAGTTAATCTAGGAAAGCTATCTAGCTCATTGATTCTCATCTGCGCTGAATCATCAAACTTATATAAATCATGTGTCAAATTAGCATCTATGGAAACACCATTTTTTAAATTACTTCTAATAGATGAACTAATATTAGATAATTTAAATTGTTCTGCATTAAAATTATAACCACTGGAGATTCCCCATGAAAGTATGTTTATTTTTTCTTCTTTATCTCCATCTTTAATTTTTGCCTGAAAAACATTACCCAAGGATAAACTTAATTTCTTAGTGCTTGTACTAGGTGTAGATCCAATAATAGAACTATTAAAATAATCATAGTATTCATCATTGAATGATTGAAAATAATTATCATTATTTAAATAATCTGGTGAAAAGTTAAATCGCATGCTCGGAGTTATCACATGTCTTATAGATTGAATTTTATTAAATCGTATTGGCAAGACCCCATAAATCTTGGTAGATAATGACAATCCTACATTACCTGTTGTTCTATTTTTTATTTCATCTTCGTATCTAAAGCTTACAGCATTTGTTTCATCGTATTCTGCTACCCTATATCGATTGACAAAATCTGAATTCAGTTTAATGCTTGGATTAATAGCTAGATATTTAAAAGCAGTAAAAGGAGCGTTAATAGAAAAAGCATTTTTAAGCATTGCATCCAGCTTGTTTGAACTCTCAGGATCTCCATTATCATTTTGTTTCCATTCATAAGAAATATTTCCATCTTCATCTGCGATTTCATTTGCCTCATAAAAGTTTTTAGAATTATTTACTATACGTGAACTGTAATCCCATTGAATATTCCCTGCCCATGAGTCTTGAGAAAGATTTTTAAATAGTTTTCTTCTAGCTACTCTAAAGTTTATAGAAGGTAAGGTGCTATTATCTTCTGTAATGGTAGAAGAAAGACTGGATGGAGCTTGATAAAAAGATGATGTAACATCTACTTTACTTTTAGACATTAGATCTTGCTTATTGGATGCATTGATGCTAATTGAGACATTAGGTTCTTTCCATCTTTTAGTATATGTAATATTTGAGATAGCCTGCTGATTAAGTCTTTTAATGGGATCAATACTTGTTTCCCTATTGTATTCTCCATTACTGTAATAACTAGCTGAACCTCTAAATGTTTGATTGTTCCTCAAGATCTGATTATGATTCCAATTAAAAGAATAATCAGTTTTATTATTTTCACCAATTTGAGCAATATCAGTTTCACCTTCTCCTAAATGTTTTCTAATCTCAAAATTAAACATACCATTAAATCGGTAACGATCGCGATACTGGTTTTTTGATTTTAAGATTAAGCCTTGTCTATCCGCAAAGATAATAGAGTTTTCAGAACCTATATAATCATTGGGAGCAAAATAGTATCCTAACCCATCTAGATAGTTTCCACGATTATCTGATGAACCAAAGGAGGGCATAATCCAACCTGATCTTCTTTCGCTTGATGAGTGAGGGAAGATAGCAATTGGGATACCTATAATTGGTACGCCGCCAATAAAAATACTTAAAGGTTTGGCAATAACTTTATCGCCATAAATAATTTTAACCTGTTTACTGCCAAGATAAAATTTAGATGGATCACAGGAAGTAAATATGCAATCATCAATATAAAAAGTACTATCAGTAACACTAGTAATTTGACTACCCATATATACATTTTCTTGTACGCGACTTTCGCCCATTAATATTTTTCCTTTTCTGGATTTAATATTATAAACCATAGTATCGCCAGTCATTGGTTCACGATTATTTTCTACTAGGATAGGTCTATTTATTTCTTCATCATCAAATGGATTATCACTAAAAGCTTCTAGAATGTTTGTTCCCCAATCAACATTAATATGTGCAGCAGAAAGATCCATGTTATCATGAAGAATCTTCACACCGCCATACATTTCAGAAATTTTTGTATCCACCTCAAATTCTACTCTATCTGCAGTGTAATCGATATCTTCTTGAACATTCTCATTAGATTCATTGGGAGTGTATCTACCAATAGTACCGCCTTCAGCTATTAATTTTTGAGCAGATTCATTTTTAAGACTCAAGATAATTTTATCTCCAGATACTTCATTAATACCATCATAAAGTGAATCATTATATAGATGGATTAAGGTAGAAGCCATTCCTAGCATTTCTATATTTTCAATTTCATCATTAATGATGTTTGCAAAGATAGTTTCACCTTTTAAAATATCTTCATTTTTCACTAATTGACGTTTATCATCTATTTTTTCATAACCAGAGTTCTGTGAAAGAATCATTCCGTTTGAAATAACCTTTAATGACTCTAAAGATTCATCTTTAAAGCCCAGTAGTATCTTATCACCATACACTCTATTGTTCTGCTCATCATTAATCTCACAATTTTCTAATAAAGTCATTTGATTAGATATTTGATCTAGAGTGGCTTTCTTTGCGGTCATAAATCGAGAACCATTTTGTATTTTAATATTACCATACATTGAAAAAAATTCAGTTTCATTATTATATGAAAGCGAATCACAGTAAATCATTTGATTTGCATCTTCAATAGAGACATTCCCATATAGATTAATTATTGGAGTTTGATTTGATTGGGTTGCAAAATCACCTTTTAAAATAGTATCTGTTTTTTGAAAAATAATATTTCCATTGAGTTTTGTAATAGTTTCCGATTCAACAACAGAGGAAGTGAGGGTGTCAGCTTGTTTAAGTAAAAGCTTGTCTTGACTAAGGAGAAAAGAAAATAGAAACAATAAAATAAATCCTTTTTTAACCATATAATCTTTAACGAATCTTATTGATTTTTGTTTCATCTTTGTAAAGTAGAAATCTAATGTATAAATTGCTACAATGTTAGAGAATCTGTTAAATAGCATTTCTAGTAATCCAGCATACTTAGCTGTAACCATTGTTTTAATGGCAATGATTGCATTTAGCGTAATTAAACGTTTATTTAAATTAGTGACGCTAGGAATAACTTTATTTATTCTTTATTGTGCATATCTTCTTTTTACTGATCAGCCTTTACCAGACCTAGATAATATTAAAACTCAATCACAAGAGATCGAAAAGTCTGTTAATACTATGATTCAAGATAGTGTACTAGAGCCCTTGCAAGAAAAAACAGATGAAATAAAAGATAATTTAAATAGTTTAAAATAAAGGAATTAATATGTTTCAAGATGGTTTATTAAAAGATAAAACAATTGTTATCACCGGTGGTGGTACTGGTTTAGGAAAAAGCATGTCAAGGCGCTTTGGAGAGCTTGGTGCAAATATTGTTATTAGCGGAAGAAGAGCAGAAGTCTTAGAAGAAACCGCACAAGAATTTTCTGATTTAGGAATCAATGTACTAACCTGCCCAGGCGATGTTAGAAAGTTGGAAGACGTAGAACTAATGACAAAGCAAACAATTGATAAGTTTGGGAGAATTGATAATTTATTAAACAATGCAGCAGGAAATTTTATTTCTCCAACAGAGATGTTAAGTCCAAATGCATTTAAAACAGTTATTGATATTGTATTAATGGGGACATGGAATTGTATTAGTACGATTGGTAAAGAAATGATTAAAAATAAAAAAGGAAACGTCTTAAGTATTGTTACAACATACGCATGGACAGGTTCGCCTTTTGTTGTTCCATCTGCTGCTGGTAAAGCAGGCGTATTAGCAATGACTAGATCATTAGCAGTAGAATGGGGTAAGCATAATATTCGATTTAATGCAATTGCGCCGGGTCCATTCCCAACAGAAGGAGCATGGTCACGTTTAATGCCACCAGGATTTGATGATTTTGAAGAGGGAATGAAGAATAAAATTCCTATGAAACGATTTGGTGAACGTCATGAACTAGAAAATCTTGCATCGTACTTAATGAGTGATGGTTCAGCCTATATTAATGGTGAAGTAGTCACTATTGATGGGGGTGAATGGATTGCCGGAGCAGCAGAATTTAGTGAGCTTACTAAATTACCAGACTCTATGTGGAAAGCAATGGCAGAAAGAAGAAAGAAAAAATAAATGTTTAGTTTAAAAGATAGGACAGCTATTGTTTCTGGTGGATCCAAAGGTATAGGAAAAGCTATTGCATTAAAATATGCTGAAGCAGGCGCAAATGTGGTTATTTGTAGTCGAAAAAAAGATAATCTAGATAGCACTGTCGCTCAAGCTAAATCATCTGGGTTAGACATAATTGGTATTGAATGTAATACTGGAGATATCAAATCTATTCAACGTGTTGTTGACTACACTATTGAAAAATTTGGGAAGATAGATATTTTAGTGAATAATGCAGCTGCTAATCCTTATTATGGGCCAATTTTAAATTCTGAAGATAGCCATTGGGAGAAAATCTGGGATGTTAACGTTAAAGGGTATTTTAATTTCATTAAAGCGTGTAGTTCATCTATGGAGCAACATAAATATGGTAAGATTATTAATGTTTCATCGGTAGCAGCAAAAACTCCATTAGATGGCTTAGGGGTGTACAATATTAGCAAAGCAGCCGTAGTAATGTTAACAAAGGTTTTAGCAAAAGAAATGGCCGCATCTAATATTCAAGTCAATACTTTAGCTCCAGGATTAATTAAAACTGACTTTAGTAAAGCTTTATGGGAAAATGAGTCAGTTTATAATCAAATTATCAAGTCTATTCCACAAGGAAGAATGGGAGAGCCAGAAGATATATCTGGTATGGCCTTATATTTAGCTTCTGATGCCTCAGATTTTATTACTGGATCGATGTTTGCAGTAGATGGCGGATTAACTACCTAATCAGTTAGCCAACTATAGAAATCGTCAATATGTTCAAAAGTATAAGCACCGGTTGCTTTTAATCTCTCTACATCATTGTGTCCATTATAGACTAAAGCACAATCAATGCCCAATGATTGGGAAACACTGAAGTCTAATATGCTATCACCAACAATAATAGTTTCAGATGCGGGAATATCTACAGCCATCATTAGTTCACCGCCTTCATATTCTTTCCCATAGCCTGATGGTGTGCTACTTATTCCTACAATATTATCTAAGTAGTTGTGCAGATCAAAAAATCCTACTTGCTCTGTAAGTCTTTGTTGTATAGTGGCAGACAGAATGCTTTGAATGGTATTTGTTTCATTTATTTTAATGATAGTTTCCTTAGCAAATGGCTGAAGAGCTAATTTTCTAAATTGTTGCTCAAATCCATCATGAAATTCTTTATTAGTTTTTTCAAATGGTTCATTTTCAAAATTAAATCCCACTGATTCATAAAATGTTTTAATTGGGAAAAGAAACTTTTCTCTATATTGCTGGATGGTGACTTTAGGGATATCGCGCTTACTAAGGGATTGATTAAGAAGGGCTACGCAAAGCGATGTATCATTTAACAAAGTCCCATTCCAATCCCATATTATATGCTTATATTTCATGGATTTGAAAATAGACAAAAAAATTACATTAATAAAGAAAAGACTCAATGAAAGTTTGCCTGGGTGGGATAGTCAAAAGAAAATGGCAGTAATGCCTATTAGTCCTATAACACGACTTGCTTTTATTCCTCCAGCAGATGCAAAGCTAGCAGCAGTAGCTATTATATTATTCCAAGAAGATAATAAGTTAAAATTTTTCTTAACCAGAAGAACATCTAATGTTGATCACCACAAAGGACAGATTTCTCTTCCTGGCGGTGCAAAAGATGAAGGTGAATCATTTGAAGATGCTTCTTTACGTGAAAGCGAAGAAGAAATTGGAGTTAATGTTGATTTAGATTTACTTGGGGAATTAACACCGCTCTATGCACCTGTCTCTGGATTTCTGATTCATTCATATATCTGGTATTCTAGAGAAAGACCAAATACTAGAATTAATGAAGATGAAGTCGAGTCAATACATGATGTTGATTTAGATGAATTACAAGATGAGAATGTCTTATCCACTAAGCCTGTCAAAATAAGAGGATTAAACATTAAAGTACCAAGTTTTAAGTTTGACAGTTGCACCTCTTGGGGTGCAACTGCTATGATTTTATCAGAATTAAAAGATACCTTAGCTGAAATCTAAATCAGTATCACAATTTGAGCATGAACTACTTGCTTGAGCATCAACTTCTTCAAAGCATGTAGGACATTTTTCATTCATTGGTGATTTCTCATCTTTGACAACAGCTGGAGATCCTTGGGATGCTCTAGTCCATAAGAATGAGACCATTGCTAAGGTGAAAAGGTATGCTATAACTTCTCGATAACTTGGATTACCATTATAGCCAAAAAATCCTTTAAAAATTTGTCCTAATGCACCTTTATCACTAAATAATGGCCTAGGATTTCCTCCGTCATCTATATTAAATGCTAGAACTGGACCTTTATCATTAATATTCCAAATTTCATTATTTTTCATTACTGCTTTAGCTTCTTTTAATTCAGCTTTAGCTGCTTCCAATCTTTCTATTTGCAATGGAGTTGGTCCTGAAGAAGAATACTCGTTTTCTAGATTTTGTATTTCACTCATAGCACGATATTTGGGAACTTCATCAAACTCATGCACTCCATACGCAACTAAACCAGAACACACAAAAATAAGAAGTATTGATGTATAATTGAAAAATTGTTTAAGTGGAACTTTTTGCCCTTGAACAAATATTTGATATCCAAGGAATAGCGAAACAATCGAACCAAATAATGCACCAACTATTGAAAGATCTCCTGTTGAAAATATAATCGCATATAAGAATAGTACAACTTCAACACCTTCTCTAAAAATAGCAAAAAAAGTAAGCGCAAATAATCCTAATGCAACATTTTTATCTTTTTCGATTATTGAGGAAGCTTCTTTCTCTAAACTTTCAGCAACATTTTTATTTCGAGCCATCCATACAATCATTGTTGAAAGAAGTATTGCTGCGATAATCATCGTAACACCTTCAAAGATTGCCGCTTGATGTCCATTAAACCCGCCTAATAAGACTTGAAAAATTACAGCAAAAATTCCTGTCATAGCGAATGCAGCTATTACACCATTAGTAATACTTTTTGTTAAATGTTTTCTTCCAGTTTTGATAATAAAAGTATAAAGAATTCCAACTACGAGGACTCCTTCAAGCACTTCTCTGAACATTATTAAAAATTCACTCATATTATTCTCCCCTTTTTTGAGACTTAATCTCAATTTTGAGGTTCTAATATAGATAGAATTATATTATCATTCAACAATCATGTAGCCACGCATAGACATTGCATGTGCTATATATGTACAAACATAAAGATACTTACCTGGTTTTTTTGGTACAGTAAACTCCACAAAAGTCTCTTCTTGTTTGTCTGCTAATGGAGTCATTGCTAAAATTCTTCCATCAGGATATGGTTCTCCACCATTACCTTCGGCTAATCCAATAATCATTGGTGCTGCAGATTCATCTTTAAAGATGACTACATTATGTTGCATCTCACCCATGAAATCAAGTGGCGTATTATTTTTCATTACTATTCTCACTGTAGATCCAGCTTTTACAGTAAATTCTTCCACATCAAATTTCATTTCTGCTCCCAATGATCCAATATTAACTACTTGGATTTCTTGGTTTTGACCACCACCACAATTAATTATAATTAGTGCAAGTAATGTGACTAGTATTTTTTTCATTATTATTCCCCTTTTTTATTATTAATCATATCTTAATATTTCAATGTTATTACCAGAACGATCTTTTATATAAACCGATACAGACCCATCTCTATGTGTTATAGGTGTACCATACTTTTCAACATCATCCTTTAAAATTGCAAAATGAAATGGATGTTGTTCTGGTAGGACTAAAGCTAGTTTTATGTTTTCAAATTCAAGCATAGCCCATGAATCATCTTGATAAAGAATATCACAAATAAAGTTATCTTTATACCATGCTACTGATTCAGTGATATTATCAGTACATATAGCCAGATGATCTATAATATCTTTTTTCATAAGATTGGTAGTGAATATTAATAAAACTATATGTATTTTGATAGGAGTATGAATGATAAAATTCCAATTTTCCCACTCCCTTTAGTACTTCTTCCTGGCGAAAAACTACCATTACATATTTTTGAAGAAAAATACAAAAAAATGATTGAGCACTGCCTAAAGAACAATAAAAAATTTGGTATTATTAATTCAAAAAATAATGACTCTTTGATTATTGGATGCACCGCATCTATCGATCAAGTGGTTGGCGGTGAGAATGAAAGCAGAGAATATGATATCTTAGTATCTGGTACGGAGAGATTTATTGTAAAGAGTTATAATACTTCAGAAGACTATAAACAGGCATATGTTAAAACATGGAACGATATAGACGATACTATTGATGAAGCTTTATTACAGGAAGCAAATATTTTTCTCTATGAGGTATTGCTCAAATTGGGAGCATCTTCTAAAATTCCACAAATCAATATGCCAAAAAGTTCTTTTGAAATTGCTTCTATGCTAGATATAGATAAGAGAGCAAAAAAAATTCTATTAAAGAGCCAATCTGAAAACGATCGCTTAATTGTGTTGAAAAGAATATTAAAGAAGGCAATTATTAAGATTGATTATGAAGACCCTGCTAGATCTGGCTACCCTAGCTACGCACAGTTTGAAGCATAAACTCTTCTAGGTGGCTTTTTTAAATATTCTATTTAATAATTTTATAAAATCATCAATAATTACATAAGCAACTGGTACTAATAACAATATAATAGTTGTTGCAAATAGAATTCCAATACCTAAAGATATTGCCATAGGTTTTAAAAAGAGAACTTGAGTGCTTTGATTAAATAATAATGGCAAAATCCCCAAGAAGGTTGTCATTGAAGTTAGAACAACAGGTCTAAATCGTGTACGAACTGCATCTAGAACTGCTTTTCTCGTTTCTACACCTTTTTCTTTTGCTCTATTGACAAATACAACCAGCAAGAGGCTGTCATTAACTACCACACCAGACAATGCTACTACACCTAGAAGAGATAATACAGACATCGGTTGATTAAACATTAAGTGTCCAAGAATAGCTCCTACCACACCAAACGGAATAGCGGACAAAACAATCAGTGGTTTAAAATATGATTTTAATGGAATTGCTAGGAGTACATAAATGATAAAGAGTGAAAGACCAAATTTTAACATAATATCATCTAATTGTTCGCTTTGCTCAGCAGGCTCTCCTGCCAAAGCAAATTCTACTCCAGGTGTTTTATCCATGATGGCTTTTAGTTTTCGCATTGGTTGTCCTTCATATGGACCTCCTGGCCAAACTAGTTGTTGCAAGATCATAGAAGAGGTATTTTTAGAAACATCTACATCAGATGTCACTTCTATAACACGTTTTCCATCAACACGAACAATTGTTGCTTTTCCTTCAACTTCTTTCACATTAGCGACTGCATAAAGAGGAACCTTAATGCCTTGCGGTGTACGTATTCTCATATTTTCTAATGTAATAAGATTATCACGCTCTTTTTTTGGAAGTTTAAGCATCACCTTAATATCATCATCTGCTCGTTGAATACGCTGAACTTCTTCTCCAAAAAATGCTTGCCTTACTTGACGTGCAATATCCATAGTAGTGATACCATAAACCTCTGCAGAAGGCAATAATTCTATTTGTAATTCATTTTTACCTTTAGTATCTGTATCTGCAAGATCATAAATACCAGAGAAACTTGATAACAGAACCTTAGTATCATCTACTACTTGGTTTAATTTTTCAAAACTGTCACCTGAAAATTCAAAGTGAATTGATTTACCTGCGGTAAAGATATTTGCACTATAATTGAGTCGTTCGACTTCTGGTATTGTGCCAATACGTTCACGTAATGTTTCAATAATATCATAAGCTCCAGTCATGCCCCATCTATCATCTGCAGGAGTTAAGACAACAACCACCTCACCTAAGTGAGGGGTAGATGAAGACTGTACTGCAGGACCTGTTGGACTATTTTCTTGTTCTGAATTGCTAAAATAATGTTGGCCAACAGTAGTGAGTACATGAGAAATAATTATTGCAGGTTCAGATGTATTTAATTCGTTTTTAAGAGCCAAGGCTTCTTGCTCAATAATTTCTGTTATTTCTTGCGTTTTTTCTATTGGAGACCCTTCAGGTAATTCAAATACAATTCCCACTTCTTCTGCTTCCAGTGTAGGAAAAAACTGCCATTTCACTAATCCGCCCGCAAGCAAGGATATTGCTATAATCATCATACCGATAAATGCGGAAACCGTTACATAACGACTAATAATAGATTTTTTCACAAGAGGTATCCAGAAATTATCTACAAAAGTATATAGTTTTGTAGAGCAGTAATTTCTTGCTTTGCTGAGCCTTTTACCAAACCCTACAAATCTGGTTTGAAACCATTCACCTGCGTGATTTAAATGTGCAGGTAGAATTGTAGTCGATTCTATTAAGGAAAATACTAAAATTGGGATAGCAGTGAGAGGGAACGTTCTCCATATATCTCCTGTATTTCCAGCTAAATCAAGCATCGGAGCAAATACAACAATTGTTGTAAGCACTCCAAAAAACACAGGCATCAATACTTCCATTGTACCCTTAATGGTTGATGTCATATTGTCTTCTTTAAGTTTGATACGTCTTCTAAAGACATTTTCTCCTACAATAATTGCATCATCTACAACAATCCCTAACACAACAATAAACATAAACGCTGATAAGACATTTACAGTTACACCAATATTTGGAAGAATAATCAGAGCACCACCAAAAGAAATAGGGATTCCCATTGATACCCAGAATGCTACAGATGGCCTCAAGAACATGGTCAATAAAAATAAAACTAGAATCATTCCAATCGCAAAATTTCTATAGAGCAAGTTTATACGATCTTGTAGATATCGGGCCTGATCATACCAATAATCAATACTCACATTTGCCGGCATATCAGGTTGTTTATTTTTTACATATGTTCTTAATTGTTCAGCAGCAGTAAGTACATCTTGATCGCCAACCAGGTTAGCGCTTATGAACATTGCTTTAATACCATCCCATCGATAGTATTGTTCAACATCAACAAATCCATCAGTAATGGTAGCAATATCTTTTAGGAGTAGTTGGTTTCCATCAGGCTGACTTTTAATAACAATATTTTCATATTCACCAGCACTATATGACTGTCCCACAGTTCTAATAAGTAAATCACCGCTATTACTTGAAATAAGTCCTCCCGGCAAATCAATTGATCCTGAATTAATTGCTAATGCTATTTGGTCAAAACTAAGATCATATTTTTCTAAATTATTTTCAGAGACTTCAATAGTAATTTCTTTATCTCTGTTTCCAAATATTTCTGTAAATGATACTTCACTTAGCTCTTTAATTTCTTTGTTTACTTCTTTAGTAAGATTTAGGAGTACTTGCTCATCTACATCTCCATATACAATAATATCCAAAACTTTTTCAGTTGGTTTAGCCTTTCTAACAATAGGCGCTTCACTATTTTGAGGGAAGGTAGTAATACCATCCATGATTGTTTTGATATCATCTATCGTAGTATCAATTTCAGATGTGTCATAAACCTCCGCTCTAATCAATCCGCTTCCTTCGAGAGAATATGATCGTAGCTTTTTAATATTAGATATTCCTTCAAGTCTATCTTCTATTTTAGAACATACTGAAGATTCTATTTCTTTTGCAGAAGCTCCAGGATAAGGTACTGATATTACGATAATATTTAGATCTGGAACGGGAAAAAATTCAGATTTCATTGTTGGATAGGATACAAAGAATCCACCAAAAATGAGAAAAAACATAAATAAGTTCGCAGGGACACTATTCTTAACGAACCAAGTAACGATACCTTTCATTACTGATATCTTGGGTTGACTAGCATTCCATTCGTTGCAATACTAAGTTTTGATACAACTATTCTTTCACCAGGCATCATTCCTTCTTTAACCAATATATAATCTTTTGTCTTAGTAATGATATTCACTTTTCTGATTTCTAGTTTATTATCTTTATTGATCACTAAGAGTTCGCTATTAGGTGTTAATGCGGTATTAGGCACAATAAAAACATCCATCAGTGTTTTACCACTAATTTCTGCCTCAACAAATAAACCAATTGGCAGTATAGGTTGCGAATCTTCAATAAAATTATTTTTAAAGTTTGCAATAAGCTTAATCATACGAGTCATTGGATCAATGACTCCATCAACACGCTCTAAATTTCCTTCCCATTTTTGCATTTTACCTTTGTAAAGAGATTTAATGATTACCAATGACTTCTGATCTGAATTTAATTTTCTACCATCCATTGGTATATCCAAAAATTCTAAATCACTATCTTTTACAGAAAGTGTTACCTCAATTTCATTAGATGTATACATGGAACCTACTGGTTGTCCAGGAAGAATAGTAGAGCCTAAATCAATATTTATATTTTGTATACGACCAGTATATGGTGCGCTGATTTCTGTTTTATTTAGTTTTTTTTCTGCTGAGTCCACTTGAGCTTTTGCTACTTCTAGCGCTGCTTTTGCTTGTTTTAGTTGAGGTTTTTTAGCTACCAACTCTTTGGCAGTACCTTCTCCAACTTTTTCCCAAGCTTCTTGAGCAATTTCTGCTTCTGCTTCTTGTACAGCAAATTGCACCTCAGCACTTGCTAGCTGAAGCAATGCATTTTTGTATTGTAACTGTAGATCTGTATCGTCGATCTTGGCTAATATCTCACCGCTGATAACAGAAGATCCTTCAGAGAATTTTTTTGAACGATAAATAACTTCTCCACCTACTTCAGATGTTAGAATAGTCTGAGTAATGGGAGTGGTTGTACCAGTAGACTTGATTTTTATTTCATAATCAACTGGTGTCAATATTTGAACCTTGACATCCATAGGAGATGGCTCTTCTATGGGCTGTGGAGATACTTTACCTAGCACATATAAGGCAGAACCAATCAGTGTTGCACCTGCTATAATTAATATTGGTCTTAAATACTTAATCATCGTTTGTAGTTGAACCCTCCTCCAAGTGATAATATTAAGTTTATTCTTTGTTCAATGCGAATTCTTTCTGCGCTCGCTAACATATTCTTATTGTCAAATAATGCATTATTGGCGTTGATTACTTCTTCGATACTTACTACA
This sequence comes from Fidelibacterota bacterium, assembly GCA_036165075.1. Classification (GTDB taxonomy): domain Bacteria; phylum Fidelibacterota; class Marinisomatia; order Marinisomatales; family Marinisomataceae; genus Marinisoma. The sequence continues at coordinate 29,788 of JAYZIW010000029.1, forward strand.
CCTCGAGTGAATTCATCAAATGTTGTATTGTACATAGATTCAGATAATGCAATATTGCTTTTTAATAGATTGAGTGATAGCTGGGCACTTTTGTCAAATTCTAAACCTGACTCTACCTCTTTATATGCAGTTAATAAATTGTCAACAAAGTCTAGCATTGCAATTTCTTGGTTATTTTTAGCAATTTTTTTATTTGCTATGAGTTTTCCAGCATTAAAAATAGGTGCAAATAAATTAACGCCATTGCTCCAAACGCTGAAATCATCATTTAATAAATCTTGAACATTGCTTGATGCCCCTGTTGATCCTACTAAACTGAATGAAGGATATAGTGATCGCATTGCTTGCTTGTTGAGCGCTTTAGATGCCAGTAAGTTGTACTGCGATGCGATTAAGTCAGGACGTCTTTTTACGATATCCGCTGGTAAAACTTGCGGTATATTTGGAAGAGACTGTGGAAAATCTTTTCCTGTATCCAATGTTAAATTTGGATATTCTTTTATCAAAACTTTTCCTTGGCGAACAAGAGAAGTAGCAATACTTTTTTTATTTTCCAAGTCACTTTTTGCAAGATTTAATATCATTTCTGACTGCTGCAATGCTTTTAATGATATAACGCCTTTATCATATCGACTTGTATACAAGTCAAAAATAATTTTTGCATTATTATATTTTTGTTGAGCATTTTCTGTTAATTGTTTTGCTTCTATAATCGAGAAGTAGAGTTTTGTAGCTTCAGACGTTAGAGAAAATTGATAATAGGTATAATTATATTTTGCAGATAGATATTGTTGTTTTCCTGCAAGCCTTCCTTGCCTCATTTTACCCCATAAATCAATTTCCCACTGTGTACTTAATGATAGATTATAGTTCTCTTGCGTAAACGTTGTTATTTCATCGTTCTGATTTCCAAAGAAAGAACTAAAGATTGAAGGAAAGCCAGATGTATTTTGTTCAGACTCTGAGCCGCTAGCGCTAACTGCAATAGATGGAAAAACATTGGAAGTTGAAATTACAGATACTTGCTTTGCAACTCTTGTATTGAGCATTGCTTGTTCTAGGTTGATATTCTGTTCTAAGAATTGATTTAAAAATTGATTTAATTTTTCATCTTGAAATTCATTCCACCATATGTCTGAAATATTAATTGTTACTGGAGTGGTAATTGCCCAGTCTTCAGGAATATTATTTACCATGCTTTCTGGTTCAATAGCTTTTTTACTCGCACAGCTTGTTAACAAGAAAAGAAGCAACAGTTTGATCGCATAATTTACCATATTTATTTTGCCATTAAATATTCAGATATCTTAAATAATACAATCAAACTAATAGCCCAACTAATACTAATGATTGCATAGTTAATATCTCCATCAGCAATAGAAGCAGCATTAATTGTTTCACCAGCCATATAAGCTAATGGGGCTAGCAGTCCATAAAATCCAATAAGAAGATATTTCCCTCTTAGTCGATTCATAACATGATTAATCTGAGCTGCAAATCCTGCCCACATACATAGTATCCATATTGGAGCTAGATGAGGAATAGATGTTATATTGCCATTATAAGATACAATACCAAAAAAAGAAAAACTGGAATCAACAATTATTCCCATGAAGATTGCTATGAATATTAATTGAATTTCTTCTTTAAGATGATCGGTAACAATCATAAAATGTAGATATAAAAATATAAGAGTTGGTATTAATGCAAGAGCTATCTCGCCTTGAGCCCCACTATAAATACAACAAAGCCATACTATTGAGAAACCAAAATAGTTAATAGCAACATTAGTATGTGATAGAATATATTTAATCATCTTTAATAAAGGTTTCTAATTGAATTTATCTTCAATAATCTGAAACCTAAAGGTAAAGATTTTCTTCAATTGAGGTAAAATAAACACAGCGTGTACAATACTTCTAAATGCTTCTAAGGGGAGCACATAATTGATTTCATCTATAATATTTATTCCATCTTCTACTGATTCAAATGAATGTTTATGATGCCAATAACTATAAGGACCTTTTAGTTGTTCATCTACAAAAGATTCATTTCTTTTATAGCTTGTAATTATAGTTCTCCACCTTGTTGGTATTCCAAAAATTTTGACCGTATAATCAATGATAGATCCTTCTTTCATTTCTATAGGTCTAGGTGTCATAATGTTAAAGCTCATTGCAGGAGGAGTAATTTTCTCTAGATTCTCTGGTCTAGAGAAAAATTCAAAAACAGTCTCCATATCACTTTTAACGAACTGTTCCTGTTTGAAAGTATAAATTTTAGGTGTTCTAAAAAATGATAGGATAAGTACCAAAAACAGTATCAGCGTTATTAGTAGTATAATTTGTATCAAGTCCATTTATGTTTCCCCAAAATAAAAAGTGGCTCGAGAGGGAATTGAACCCCCGACACAAGGATTTTCAGTCCTCTGCTCTACCAACTGAGCTATCGAGCCTTAAAAAAGCGTAAAAAACTACACATTATAAGTTATTTAAAAAACACATAAATATTTATTAGTTTCAGAAATGAAAAATATTATTATTTCTTCTTCGAATAAACACAAAATATCTGAAATTATTACTACAATTAAACCTTTCTTTGATAAGATTTATTCATTAAGCGATTTTCCTGAGATAGAAGATATAAAAGAAGACGGAACTTCTATCGTAGAAAATTCGTTTATCAAATCAAGGGTAGCGTTTCATCATACTAAGATTCCATCTATGGCAGATGATACCATATTAGAGGTGGATTATTTAATGGGTGATCCTGGTATTTATACTGCCAGATATGCAGGAGAAAATGCTACTTATGAAGATAATATGAATAAATTGATAAAAAATATGGAAGGCGTACCTTTTGCAGAAAGAACAGCTAGGTTTAAGACAGTGGTTACTTATGTGGATGGAATAAATGATTTTTTTGTGGAAGGATGTTTAGAAGGTAGAATATTGGAAGAGAAGCAAGGAGATTTAGGATTTGGTTATGATCCAATCTTTTATGCATCAGAACAAAATATATCTTTAGGAAATATGAGCTTAGAAGAAAAAAATAAAATCAGTCATCGTGCAATTGCAATTCAAAAATTTGCACATAAAATAGAAGAATTAATGAATGCGTAAAATTTATCTATCCACTATTTTTTTATTTTTATCTCAAGTTATGGGTGTTGAGAATCCCTATGACAAAAGCATTGTTACTGATCCTTTTTTTAAGAAACAAACAGCTAACTTTTGTTTAAATGACTTATCTAATTATCCAATAGGAATTTTTAACACGACTCAATCCTTAAAAAAGTATAATGTCACCTTAAATGTTGATTCTAATCTGATTCAAATTAGTGAGTCCACTTTCAATCGCACTAATGTTATACCATATATTTCTTCCTTAGATAATTATTTAAAAGATTTATATGCAATTAATCAACAATATAATTTTCAAGAACCTTTTAGCTTATCCGCTTCAGATACTACAATTGCTAGTAATAAAGGGAGATATCTAGAAGTTGCTGATTTTGATTTAGGAGCATTAGGAAGAGCATCCCTACGAGTACAAGGTAATATCAACCTATCTGGTAAATTGGTCAATCAAGATCAAGAACTAGTAAGGTCTTCTTATAAGGAGCAGGAAAAAACCAATTTTAAATTTGACCAAAAACAACAATTAAATGTTCAAGGTAAGGTCGGTGAAAGAATCACTATATCTCTAGACCAAAATTCGGAAAGAGATTTTGATTGGGAGAATACTATTCGTGTTGATTATGCTGGAGATGAAGATGATATCTTACAAAAACTTGAAATAGGAAATATATCGCTTGCATTACCTTCTACTGAGTTTGTCACATTTTCCGGACAAAATAAAGGGCTCTTTGGTGTTAAAGCTCTTTCACAGCTAGGTCCACTTAACATTACAAGTATAGCATCACTGGAGAGAACTAAGAAGCAATCGGAAAAATACAAAGGTACTTCTGAGGTAAGAGAAAATAAAATAGAAGATTATGAGTATAGAAAAAATCTATATTTCTTTATCCATGAATGGTTTAGAAATGGCTCTTCTGATATAATACCAGATAATGGATTTCAAGTAAATGTACCTTCTTATTATCCTTTAAATAACGGATTGCATAGTATTGGTAATTTAGTAGTAAGAAACTTTGAGCTTTATAAAATTGATGCATCTAACAATCCACAAGCAGATCCGGGAACAGCATATATTGATCCTAACGATACCACCCTTTATAATGATAGTAGTAAAGAAGGAGCATTTATTAAGCTAGAACGTGGTTCCGACTATTCGATTAATGAAGATTTAGGATTTATAAGAATGCAAAATACTCTTCAAAATGAAATTATAGGTACACATTTTGAATTAGCAAACAGAACAACAGGAGAAATTGTTTTAAAGGTTGGAGCAAATATTGAAGACGATGGCAGTGCTGCCTTAGTCTTGAAGATGCTAAAAGCACAGTCGCCACACCCTAATCATCCAACATGGGATCTTATGTTTAAGAATGTATACTCTCTTGGAGCAACGAATATTGATGAAACTAGTTTAGAAGTTAGAATCATGGATAATTTTTCTACACCTGTGAGCGATAGAACAAGCAGTGGTTCAACATTTTTAAATTTATTTGGATTAGATGATCTTAATCAAGCCGGCGCATCTTCACCGGATGAAATTATTGATTTTAATAACCCTAATATTGTGAATTTAAAAGCAGGAGAAATACATTTACCTGCACTACTACCTTTTGTTTCAAGTGCTAATTTAGATGGTGGAAATGATAATTCGACATTAAACCCTTTACTTCAACAGGGTAAAATGTATACGAGTACTAATCGTACGGAATATACAGGAGATTCTCGTTTTACCATTGCAGCAAATTATACCAATCCAAAGTCTATTATTAATTTAGGATTTACATTAGTAGAAGGAAGTGAAGAAATTTATTCTAATGGTGAAAAACTTGAAAGAGGTCAAGATTATCAGATTGATTACTTTTCTGGGATGATAATGCTTACTGGGAATATTGATCCCAATAGCGATTTAGAAATTGTATATGATAAGCATGATCTAGTTACATTCGATAGAAAAATTATGGTTGGTTCTCGTGCACAAATTGATTTTGATAAAAATTCATTTTTAGGAATGACAGCCCTTTATTACAATCAAGATATTGTTAATAAAAAAGTAGAAGTAGGCTTTGAACCAATACGAAATTTTATTTGGGATATTAATGGTCGTTATGAGAAAGACTTAGAAAATTTATCTGCATCTCTAAATAACCTTGATATGTTTAATGCTGAAAAGTTATCTAGGTTTACTTTAGAAGGAGAAATTGCACAAGTATTGCCTAACCCTAACTCGATATCTAACTCTGCTACGGGAGATAGCGATGGTGTAGCTTACATTGATGACTTTGAGGGTTCAAAACGTGTTACAAACCCATCAATATTGAGAAGATTTTGGAATATTTCTTCTGCCCCATTAAATCTTGATACCAATGAATCGTTTGATCAAAGAAATCGAGCAAGAATGCATTGGTACAATCCTTATTCTCAAGTATTAACAAATAATATTTGGCCAAATATTTCTACATCGCAAAGAGCACAAAATCTTACTACAGATATTTTAGTTTTAGATTTTGAACCAAAAGAATATCAAGAAACCGTAGATCCCGATTCTATATGGGCTGGTGTGATTACTCCAATGTTTATATCTGATTATGATCAAACTAGAAGCAGATTTTTTGAAATTTGGTTACGTGGAGATGAAGGTAATTTAACAGTAGATTTAGGTAAAATTAGTGAAGACTATAATGGTAATGGAGCTCTAAATAACGAAGATGTTCCAGATGCAGGATTGGCCCTTGGTAATGGATTTTTAGAAGATAGCGAAGATACAGGGCTCGACGGTTGTTTTGATAGTTTTGAAGATGGTTGGGGTGATTGTTTGAATCAAGAAGATGGGCTAACTTATCAAGATTACTTATCTAGTGGAGAAATATCAATTATTAACGCTTCGTCTGATGTAGATACTAGTGATCCAAATGGCGATAATTGGGATTATGTTGAAGGTAGTTCAGACTATACAAAGGTTAATGGTACAGAAGGGAATGGTACTGGCGATAGAATTCAGGCTGGAGGTAAATACCCTGATAGTGAAGACCTAGATCAGTCAGGTTTCTTAGATAGGACAAATGATTATTTTACAAAAACTATTTCTTTAGATGATAGTACATATGTTGCTGGTTCTACTATAGTAGATGGCACAGAGACAGGTTGGAAATTAATAAGAATACCTTTAAATCATTTTTCTAAAGTACAGGATATTACGCTTAGCGAAATTAAATATGTAAGGCTTGTAGTATCTGGAATTGATAAACCCTCACAGCTAGAGATTGCAAAAATTGAACTTGTAGGAAATGCATGGGAAGAGATGGGTACATCTCTTGTAGACGAAGATAACTATACAGTACAAGATAGTACATTTTTAGTGACAGTCGTTAACGATGAAGATAATCCTGACTATATACCTCCTAAAGGTGTTTTTGGTGAGTATGATCAAATCAATAAGATACGATCCAAAGAGCAATCTTTAGTTCTCAAGTTTGATAATTTAAATCCAGACTTTAAAGGAGCAGCAAAGAAAATTTTATCTTCTATGACATCTCAAAAAGGACAAAGCTTTTTGATGTACGATCAAATGAAAATGTTTGTTTATGGTGATAGTGAAAATGCATCAGATAGTAATACTGATTTACAATTTTTTATAAAATTTGGTACTGGAGATGAATATTATAAGTTAACGAAGCCAGTATATGATGGTTGGGATGAAGATGAACAAAGAAATGCCGTAGATCTTGATCTTAATTGGTTAACCAGTTTAAAGAATATAGATGAAGAGTCTATTGAAAAGATTAATGCCAATGACACCTTTACTGATTCATTAGAATATAAAAGATATCAATTTATTGACGATAATAATCAAGAGTATAAAAAAGTTGAGATTGTAGGTCGACCTTCATTATCAAGATTACAATATTTTATTGTAGGAGTTGAAAATAATACTAACCATCCAATTACAGGTGAGATTTGGTTAGATGAGCTTCGCTTAAGTGGAGTAAAAAAGGAAGATGGAACCGCAGTAAGATTAAAATCTGAATTTAATTTATCTGATTTTAATAAGAGCTCTATATCTTATAGTAAAAAAGATGCAGATTTCCACATTCTCCAAGAAAGAGTAGGAACAAATACTACAACTGAAAGTCTTATTTTTACAAATAATATGCAGATCGGAAGTTTATTCCCTCAAAGATTTGGTATTTCTTTTCCAGTTAATATGACTTATAACATGCAAAATAATGCACCAAAATTTTTTCCAGGAACTGATATTAGAACTAACGGGGCAACACCAGACTCTATACTCGTAAAGTCATCTACAATTTCTTTAAACGGTAAGATATCAAAGCAAATTAAATCAGAAAATCCTTTCGTTAAATACACAATTGACAATCTTAGTGCATCATTCAATATGTCCAATCAAAATAGATCTGATGAGATTATGGAGTCAGTAGATACTCAGAGATTAACCACAAATGTTGATTATAATCTCAGATTTCCTAGCGATAACTATGTTGAAGCATTTAAATGGATGTCAAAGGTGCCAGTTATTGGAGAAAAGATTGGTGAAACTAAGTTTTTTTATACCCCAACATCATTTGCTACAGGAATAAGAATTAATCGGAATTTAACAGAAAAGCAATCAAGGTCTAATCCAGAGTTAATTGATGATTTTAATTTAGGTTTAGATAGAAAGTTTAGTATTAATTATAAGGTATTTGATAATACACAGTTTACATACAATAAAAATATTAAAAGTGATATGTCTGAATATAGGGAAGAAGTATTAGATAATTTGAAAATAGGAAAGATTGTAAATAGCACTGAATCTTTTGGATCTACATTCAATCCTCAATGGTTGAGTTGGTTTAAACCAAATTTTACTTACAACACAAATTATTCATGGAACAAACCTTTATCTAGTGTGATTAATGGAGCAAATATATCTGCTGTTAAAAATACAGGCATTAATTTTGCATTATCTGGTACAGAAATTATTGAGACATTTTATACTCCAGCCTCTAAAAGAAAAGCAACAACTCCAACAACCAGATCAAGATCTGCGCCGGCAGGCTTATCAAGAGGTAGTGATAGTGAAGCTGAAGACAAAGAAAACAATAAAAATCTTGAATTGGATAAATCTGAGAAGAAAAAGAAAGATAGAAAAATAGAAAATAGTTTCGTCATGGAACGAATTTATCAAATGTCAAAAAAAATAGAACCCTTAAGTATTGCTATCACTAATAATACAAATCGAACGGGCAATGGTGTCATGGGCGATGTTCCTTTGAGCTATAGATTTGGATTAAGCAGTGATCATGAATTAGAGAATGCACCAGAAGTGGGTCTTAATACAGGAGCAGAGGATATCAAAAAATCATTATCAATTAGAACAGGGGTGCGTTTTAATCCGAGCACGTCTTTAAATATATCTTTTTCTGAAAGTATTTCATCTAATATTAATGGTTATAACATTGATACAAGATCTATAAGCAGAGATTACCTTGCATATGGTAACAAGCTATCAAAAGGTATACCTTTTTCTAATTGGTCTTTACGTGTAGGAGGTTTAGAAAAAATTAAGTTTATATCTCCTTATGTTAATTCTCTTTCTTTAGAGCATTCGTTTAGCGGAAAAGAGAATTTATCTTGGAAATTTAATGATGACAGTATTGGTGCAATTGATTTATTTAGTATCTCATCATTTGCAAATGATAATGATAATAATAGACAGTTTTCACGCACTTCTCGTAGTTTTACACCACTCTTAGGAGTTACCACTTCTTTTAAAAATGGTATATCAACAAATGTCAGAACTAATATTACTCATACTTTAGATGAGGTTGCAAATGGTCTAACTTATATTTCTGATAATAGCATATTAGCTAGTATCACCTATAATTTTTCCAAGGGTATTAGATTTTCATTACCATTTACAGAAAGAAATGTATACTTAAAAAATAATATGAATATCACTTTAAATTTTGATATTAGTCAGAAAAAAGAAGAAGGGTCAAAAGATAAGATTAATTTTGCTGAACAAAACTTTACCAACACAATGAAGAGCGTATTACGCGTGACTTACTCATTAACAGATGATGTCTCTGGCAGCTTATTTTATGAATATCGTGAAAATGATACTAGATTAACAGGACGTAGAATTGATCGTGATTTTGGAGT
>JAYZIW010000030.1:0-7270 GCA_036165075.1 Fidelibacterota bacterium
TTAATTTAGAAATCTTAAATTGCTCTAATAGTAAATACATTCCTACCCCAGACAATACTAAATGTATTAACTGAATGTTAAGATCAGAAATTCCTAATCCAATCATGACTCTAGTTGGAAAGTATAATTCATTAATATAAGTGAATGCTTCCATGGTTGGCATTCCAGAAAAAATCCATGGTTGCCATAAAGGCCAATCACCTATTTTCTCCTTATATATGTCTAGAATATGATTAGCAGAATAAGGATTTAATGTATCTCCTGATCCAAATATATTATCATAGAAAATTACTGGATAAAAAAATAAAACAATCCATAGTGAATAAACAATAATCAATAAATATTTATTCATGATTGATTAAATATTTTTTGCTTTAGGCTATCAATCATATCTTTATCTTCCGCATCTACTCTTAATAATATATAAAAAGAGAAGTATAAAATAAAAATGAAGCATATAGCAGATAATAAATATAAGCTTAGATTTAAAATTGATGATGAATAATCCAGAAGACTTAGGATATGTTTCTGGATAATAATAGCTGAACCTGCAGTTAAGACTCCAGCAAATAAAGGTTTAAATAATTTGATTGAAAAAACATTTAAACTGAGCATGTAATAGTTCTCAAAAAATCTTAAAAAACTAATAAAAAATAAAGCAATTGTAGTAGCAGAAGCTGCTCCTATGATTCCATATTGAGGAATCAAGACAACATTCATAACAATATTAACAATAAGAGCTACTAACACATTAAATAAATTTACATTTGAAAGGCCACTCATGGTCAGCGATGAAGATCCTAAACCAAAGAAAGCTTGAACCATTATTCCAGTTGCTAAAATTCTTAATGCTAATCCATTATCAAAGTCACTTCCAAATAACATTAACATTTGACTCGAAAATAGTATTAAGAAAATAAACAAAGGAAGTGATGCTGCAAATATCCATTTGGTTGATAATTGGTATATTTCTTTCATCTTTTCTGAATTTTTCTGATAAAAATATTGAGAGAAAAGTGGTGCAAATATACCTGCAAATGCAAATAGTATCATTCTAATAAGACCAGCAGTTCTTTCAATAGGGTGATACATTCCTACTGCGCTTGCATCGGCAAAAATACCGAGCATCAAAACATCTATCCAATGCATAATAATTCCAATTGCTGAAACGAACATGAGTGGTATAGAAAATCTTAAAATTTCCATATTAAATGGAGTAGAAATAATTTTTTTGAAATCTATTGCTATAAATTTCTTTAGAAAAATTAGTATAGATATCATACCAATAACTGCAGACAAAAATGTAGGAATTAGAATAGCTATCTTTGCACCAAACATTAGATAAGAAATAATCATCGAAAATAGTAGCACTGAAGGATTGAGAATATGATTAACAAAAATTTTGTACTTTAATACTTTAAATCCTTGCGTAGCAAATGATGCAATTAGTGTTGTTACCGTAAATGGTAATGTGAAAGCATAGAACTTGATAATATTAATTAAAAATGGATCTTCTTTTAGAAAATTTAATACAATCCATTCTGCAGAAAAATACAAGATAATAGAAAATAAGATACTTGATGTTAATCCCATTTTTAAAGATGAGTAGATACTATCTTTAGCATTTATACTATCTTCATCTTCTCGACTAACAAATCTAAGCACTCCATTATCTAGACCCATTATAGCAAATATTTCTCCAATGCGAGTCAATGCATTACCAAGAGAATATAAACCTAACATCTGAGGACCTAGCCATCTTGCCATAAAAATTGAGAATAAATAACGAAACACTGATCCTGTACTCATTCCTCCAAATGATGTAATAGCTTCACTAGCGACTTTCTTACCTAAGCTATTCTGTTCCATTTTTCTCTCTCAATTTAAAATAAATCAACTTTAAAAATCCTATTGGTAAATAAAATAATAACCAATGAAAAGTTAACGTTATTATCTGTAAACCTGATGCATGTTTCCAAAATAGTTTTACTTGTCCTAATAACTTATTCTGTATTTTTTTAAGTGAATTCTCTCCTAATGATTGAGATACACTGTGCAATATAATCGATTTCGGGCTATAAACAATTTTACGATTCATTCTTTTAGCTCTTATGCTCAAATCTACATCCTCGCAATACATATCAAATGTAGTATCAAAATATTTTAATCTTCTGAAGTCGTCATATTTAATACAAAAACAGCAACCTGTAGCATAGTCAGTCTCCATCACAAATGAATACTTTGGTCCATCAAAATCGCGTATACCTATATGATCTATTGATCCTTTCCACATATTCACTACTCCACCTGCATACCATATCTTGTTAATATCCATTGCAAAAAGAATTTTGGGAACTGTGATAATACAATTTGCATCATTTAAAAATGGAGCAACTAAATGATCAAGGAAATCTGAGCTTACTATGGTATCATTATTAATAAAAACTAAGAAATCCTCTTCTTCTGGTTTCAAATAATCTACTGCCGCATTATTTCCTCCAGCATACTTTAAATTCTTATCTAAAGCCAAAATATCATATTGAGGAAAATGCTCTTTAAAAAATTGAACTGATCCATCTTGAGAATTATTATCAACAATTAGAACTTCGTAATTTGAATATGAAACTTTTTCAATAGAAGACAAACATTTCTTACTTATTTCTTTATCATTCCAATTAAGAACAATAAGATGGACTTTTGGATTTGATATATCGGTGCTATTCATAGAGATTCAATCTTTCTTCAAATAATTCCCATGAAAATTTATCTTTATAGTCATTGATAAAATCGCTCATCCTATTAAATAAGTTTCTATTAAAAAATATATTAATTTTATCACTGATATTTTCTGGATTTGGTGCAACAATAAATCCAGATCTGTCATCTGATACATAATCAGATAATCCTCCGACATCTGTTACAATAACAGGTCGATTAAAATTGTATGCAAGAGAAAGTATTCCGCTTTGAGATGCAGATTTGTAAGGAAGAACTACTAAATCTGAAGATAAAAAATACTTTTCAATATCTTCTTTATTAACAAAGTTATTAATAAAGATGAAATGATCACCTATACCAAACTGTTCAATCATTTGATAATATGGCTTTAAAGATTCATAACTCTCTCCAACCACTAAAACTTTAAGGTCCTCAACTTTGTCTTTACTTAATGCAACAGCTTTAATTAAGAGATCCAATCCTTTATATTTTCTAATAAGTCCAAAAAATAGTATAGTTTTCTTCCCCTCTATTTCTAAATTTTTTTTATGCAAATTATTTGAAGCATTTGACTGAGGAATATCATATATAGGGTGAAGATTTTTGATAATGTTAACTCTAGGATTCATTTTTCTAATCAGTCTTTTATTGTAATCATTCATAACAATGCAATGATCAATCCTATTAAGAAAATATTTCAGAAAAAACTTCTCAAATATTCTGTTTTCATGAGAAACAACATTGTGGAATAAAACATATCTATTGCCTTTTCTGATTGAGCTAAGTAAAAATATATACAATGGAATAAAAAAGAAATTCCAATATGAAACAATAATCTTGTCTGGATTATTCTTCTTAAGAAGAGACCTACCTTTAATCCAACTAATAATATTTAAAGGATTAAGAATGGTGTAAACATCCTTAAATCTACTTGCATTAGTTCCGTATTGAGACTTTCCTGGAAAAAGTATCTTTGGATATAATGATTTGAAATTTAGAACTGTGACATCATTTCTTTTACTAAGCTGTTTGACTAAAAATTCATGAAAATCAGAAATGCCACCTCTTAGAGGAGGAAATGGACCTATGGTAACAATCTTTAATCGACTACTCAATTATTTCTTTGATATAATTTCTATCTTTATATTTTTTGTTTACTATTAATTCACCCATTAAGCCGAAAGTAAAAAGTTGAAGTCCTACAATAATCAGAATTGCTCCAAAGATGATTAACGCCACATGCTGTTGAAAAGAATCCAATAAAACATATTTTAGATATAAAATGTAAATCTCAGTAATAAACCCCATTAAGACTGAAATAACTCCTAGCGACCCAAAAAAATGTAGTGGACGATCCATATACCTACCTAAAAATAATATAGTTAAAAAGTCAAAAAAGCCGTCTGAATAACGTTTTGCTCCGTATTTAGATATACCAAATTCTCTTTTCCTGTGATCAACAACAATTTCTGAAACTAAGAATTTTTTCTGATGAGCAAGGAGGGGTATATATCTATGCCTCCCGCCATAAAGAGTTAACGTATCTGTTACTTCTTTTGTAAATACTTTTATTCCACAATTGGAGTCATGTATTCTAAGACCACTAAAAATTCTAACAAAAAAATTAAAGACTTTTGATGCAATTCTCTTTTCAATCGGATCCTTTCGATTCTTTTTCCAACCAGAGACAACATCATATCCTTTATTTAGCTCATCAATTAAACGATATATTTCCTTAGGATTATCTTGTAGGTCAGCATCCATTGTAGCAATAATTTCTCCTCTTGCCGTATCAAATCCTGCTTGCAATGCAACAGACTTTCCATAGTTCCGATAAAGATTAATAATCTTCCACCTAGAGTAATCTTTGATTTTATTTTCTAATATAGATAGGGTCTTATCTGTAGATCCATCGTTGATAAAAATAATCTCTGTCTCAGATTGATGTGCAAAAATATCTGTGAGCTCTTTAAATAAGCTATCTAAAGACTCTTGTTCGTTATAAATCGGAATAATAATGGACAATTTCATCTATATCTCAAAATTTCTTCGTGTAAAAAGTATTGTATATTTCTGTTTATCATTATTCAAAGAAAATGTTAACTCATTTAGGAAGTTAACACCATCAAGACTAATTAACTTTGTTGATATCAAAAAAAGATTTTTGGTTCTAACCTGTAGATCTTCGAATACATCTGGTGTTCCCCATAATAATCTTTTGTAAGTGTTAGCATCAAATTTGGTAGCTATAGGAAAAAATTTATTAAAATCCTCTATTTCTATTTCTTCATTTTTCCTCATATAAACATATCGAGTATTATCTTTATCCATTTCTACTAAAAATAACCTTCTTCCTATAATGTCTTTGAAAACAATATATGAGAAATCATCTTTTGATTCGAATACAAAGTTTGATGAAAAATTTGACTGTCCTTTTCCTATGAGCTTACCAGATCCAAAAACTCTGGAAAAATCTTTTTCTAAAATTTCGATATCGGCATGATTTCCACTATCAATAGAAACAAAATTCTGATTCGATGAACAACCAATCAAAATGAGAAATAGACATATCAGCCATTTATTCATTTGGTACTCTAGAACTGTAATTAGAAATCTTTCCTATTAAATCTGTATTCTCTTTGTCTAAATCAAGAGCTTTATTATAGAAAATTAATGCCTCATCTATCTCGTCTAATTTTATTAATACATCTCCATAATGTTCTAATATTACCGAACTAGATTCGTCATATACAATAGCTTCACCAATAAACTCTTTGGCTTTTTCTAAATCATCTAACTTAAAATATATCCAACCAATTGTGTCTAAGTAGGATGACATTTTTGGGCTTAATTCGATTGCTTTCTTTGCTAAGGTTAATGCATAGTCCACATCTTCATTTCTTTCTATCAAACTATATGCATAGTTATTATATGCTTGAGCATCGTTAGTATTAAGTGCAATTAGTTCAGTATAGAGCTGATCTGATTCTTCCCATTTTTTATTCTGGTCATATGCCATAGCTAGTGCATGCATAGCTGCAATAGAGCTTGTATCGATTGATAGAGCCTTTTTATAAAAAATCTCTGCACTTTGAAATTCTTTTAATGAATAATGAGCTAATCCTAAGAAATAATTGATTTGAAAATCTTCAGGAAATAATTCTAAAGCTTCTGATAGCTGTTCTTTTGCAAGATTAAATCTCTGCAGGTTTAATAAAGATAGGCTCTTATTTATATATCCCTCTTTATCATTAGGATAAAGTCTAATGTGCTGCTCAGATAACTGAATAGACTGATCAAATTTTGCTGACTCTCTATATAAGGTAGATAGGTAATATAACGCAAACCTATCTTTGTCGTTCATTTCTAATGATTTTTCAAAAAATTCTTCAGACTTATCGTAATATCCATTTATTAAATATTCATAAGCTAATTGATTGTATAAATTATTAATAAATGGATTTGATTTTATCTCTTTGTTGTCTAATAAAGATTCTATATCACTAAGATTGTTTCCCTCTTCAATTGAGTCAATATATAACTTCAAGTATTCTGGATTTACAGGATTTGATAATAGTAATTTCTTAACAATAAGAGCTGCATCTCTATGTTTAGACTCAATAGCTAACTGTGCTGCAACTTCTAACGCTAGAATGAGAGTGTTATCTTTTTCATACGCCTCTTGATAATAGATTAAAGCGCCATCAATATCTCTTAGCTCTGATTTTAAGTCACCTATAATAAATAGAATGTCAGCATTATCATCTTCGTTATTAGCTAAATTCTCAAAAATTTCTAATGATAAATTAAGTTTATTTAAAGCAATATATTTTTTTCCTAAAGAAATCTTATAGTCTCTACTAATGGAGTCCTTCTCTATAGCCTTTAACGCATAGTAGATGCTTTTATCATACTTTTGTATCATCCAATATCCCTCTGATATAGAATGATAGACTTCTGCAGAATTAGATCCTCTTTCAATAGCCTCCTGAAATTCAATAATAGCTCTTGAATATTCGCCTTGCTCCATAAACATCATACCGTCCATAAAAAATTGGATTCCGGATAGATCCTGCGTTTCTTCTGTAGTTGTGTCTTTCGTTATATTCGTAGGAGAATCTGCAATAGTCTCAATGCTTGCCTTTGAAACACTACAGCTCCATACAAAAAGAAAAGATAATTTAAGGATATTAGACTGTTTTAACATATGAACGCAAATTACATAGGAGTATGGATATATTCAATTTTGTTAAATCAATCCATAGAAATAATGAATGGCTGCTTTTATATGACTATTTCTGATCGTTGACAAATGATCCGTCGATATTATTTAGCATATCAACCTCTTTCATGTCTTGCATTTCTTCTTCTATATCTAATGAGTCTGATGGGCTCAATATTTCTTTATTTTCAGAATCTTGATCAGCAAATGTGTATGCTGAGTTTGATTGAAGTAAAAATGATGCAAGAACAAAGACTCCTGCTAATGCAAGAGTCATATATGCAAAATTTTGTCTAGAAAATCCAAAAAATCCTTTATTAGCAGCCTTAT
>JAYZIW010000031.1:0-12995 GCA_036165075.1 Fidelibacterota bacterium
TTTTAATTTTTCATATTTTTGATCAGTCTCAATAACTGTATACTTTTTATCTTTTTCTACTTTTCCACAATGAGAACATTCTGATACAATAGTAACTGGTTTACCACAATCATCGCAATCTGAAACAATTTTGATATAATCTTTATCAAATTGATTTAACTGACTAATTTTCTTTTGCAACTCCTCTTCAAGAACCTCCATACCTCTAGAAGACTCGTGATTCTTAGTCTGGACTTCCTTTAATAAATTTTCAGTAAGATTATCAACATTGACTTTCATTTTATCTAGAATATCTTTTTCTGATAAATAAAAGTCTCTTGCATCTGTGAGCTCAACACTTTCAGACTCTTTTTTAGAAGTATTTTTCTTTAATAAAGTGTTTTTCTTCTTCAATAAAGACTCAAGAGGTTTAATTGTTTTCTCTAATTCAATAATCTTTGCTGAAGCTAGTTTTATTTCTACCTCTTCCAATTGAATGCTTAGTTTTTCATGTCTCTTAAATCTCTTGAGCTGCAACTCAAGACTCTTGACTTGCATTCCAATTTCAATGATAATATCATCGATTCTTTCTAAGTCTCTACTGTTTAATTCAAACTTTTTTAAGGCAGAACGTCTCTGTGATTTATATTTATTTATACCAGCTGCCTCTTCAAACATAGAACGTCTACTATCGTCCTTATCTGACAATATTTGTTCAATCATATTGAGCTCGATGACAGAATAAGCATCTGAACTCATTCCTGTATCAACAAATAAATTATATATATCTTTTAATCTGCAAGCAGTTCTATTAATAAAGTATTCACTATCACCATTGCGATATAATTTTCTACCAATTTCTACTTCACCATATTCAATAGGCAATAAACCCTTATCATTTTGTACTGTCAGATAGACTTCGCAAAGCCCTAGAGGCTTTATATTTGAAGCTCCATTGAAAATAACATCTTCCATTTTAGAACTTCTTAATCTAGAAGTTTTTTGCTCCCCTAATACCCACCTGATTGCATCTACGATATTTGTTTTACCACAACCATTAGGTCCAACTATACCCGTTACTCCACTATCTAGCAGTATAGTTTGTTTTTTAGCAAAGGATTTAAATCCAAATAATTCTAATTTTGAAATATGCATAAATCTATCCCGGCGGCCAGTTTAATTTTCTTCCTCCAATTAAATGAAGATGGATATGATAAACAGTTTGACCTCCATCATCATTGCAATTAAAAACTGTTCTGTAACCAGATTCATCAATCTTAAATTCTTTTGCAAGATTCTTTGCTACTAAGACCATCTTACCTACAATATCAGCATCCATTGGGTCCAAATCATTTAATGTTGGAATACATTTCTTAGGTATTATAAGAGCATGCACTTCAGCAACAGGATTAATATCTTCGATAGCAATTATATCATTATCTTCATAAAGAATATTCGCAGGAATTTCTCTATCTATAATCTTTTGAAAAATTGTTTTATTCATATTGAACCATTATTTCATTTAAAATCGATAAAATCGATACTATAGCAGTCTCTGATCTTAATACTGCTTTAGCAACACTAACTTTAAGAAATTTATTATCATAAATAAACTCTTTTTCTTTTGAAGAAAATCCACCTTCAGGACCAAGTAAAATTGATATATTCTTTTTTCTATCAACAGCTTCAAATATTTGATCTTTAAAACTTGTCAAAGTATCTACTGATTCGATTGAAGCTGCAATATTTAATGATTCTGGATTATACCAGTCTTCTAATTGAGATACAGGATTAGTCTTTGGCAATATACTTCTCATAGATTGTTTGGTTGCAGATCGCATAATAGATTCTATTTTCTCTAAAGAAATATTTGATTTTATTGATCTGTCTAAGCTTAATGGAGTTAGTTCTTTTATACCAGACTCCACAGATTTTTCGATTGCAATCTTCATTCTTGATTTCTTGATAATTGGTAGTCCAAGATGTATATGATAATTCAGTTCATTCTGATTCGCATAGGAATCTAATACACAACCTTCAACGATATTCTTATCGGTAAAATTTTCAACCTTACAATAATAAGTACCACCCTCTCCATCTGTCAACCATATGTTAGAATCTAACTTAAGGCGTAATACATTAATTAAATGATGAGATTCATCTTGATCCAAAAAAAATTTATTATTTTGAATATGTTTTTTATCTACAAAAGAAAACTTACTCACGATTAATATTGTATTTTAAATATAGAAATGCTCCACCATAATCCCTTTTATCATGAATAGGCTCTTTCACTTTTAGATAATCATATCCGAGGCCAAATGAAAGACTATTTTGAGCATTGGTGTTAAAGTTAATTCCAAAACCTATGGATCCTCCTGGATTGATTTGAGTGTCTGCATCAGACCATCTCTTCGAGAAACTCTTTATATTTTCATCTCCATCAATTGATATCATTGGCCCAACTGAAAAAAGTATGTAAGGTTCAAAATTATTTGCAATCTTTCCCTGAAATGGATAGTAGTTTAATTTGAAATAGAGAGGGAGCATTATAATATTCTTTTCACCTATGATCTTATATTGATTATAAAAAGGGTCATAAATTGGGTATTCATCAGCTCTGATATCATAAAACCTTAAGTCAGCACCAATAGATAAGTCATCTCTTAAGAATTTGCCTAGCTCATATCCAAATCCATATCCATTATTTGCAAAGATAAAATTAATATTATGATTTTTTTCTTGAGAGAATAATGTAGAAGAAATTATTATAAGAATAAGTAGGCTTACTGTAGTCTTGGATAAAAATTTTGATAATATATAACCGTCTTTATTCATGATCTTCAAATTCTGCATCTTTAACCTTCTTATAGTCTATTTTTGTGCTCTTTCTTTTTTTCACAGTACTGTTTTCTTCTTTCATAAACATTCTATAAAGTACAAAAATCACAGCGCCTACTATTATCCATTTTAACATAGCTTATGAAGGATTAAAGTACTTTCTTCCTTGTGCAGGCTCCTGTATTACCTCTAATAAATTATCGAAATCATCAGAATTATTAACAAAGTCAATATTATTGGCATTAATAACAAGTAGGGGTCTTTCATCGTAATTCACAAAAAATTCTTGATATTTCTCATTAACCTGATTGATATATGCGCTTGTAACACCCTTTTCAAAATCACGTCCTCTTTGTTTAATATTCTTCATTAGTCGTGGAGTCTCTGCCTGCAAATACACTACCACATCTGGTTTGATAATATCTTTTTCAAAAATATCTGCAACACTAGAGTATAGCTCAAACTCGGCCTGAGATCTTAAAGTAAATTCAGCGAACAGTCTATCTTTTTCAAACATATAATCAGTAACTACACCCTTTTGAAAAGCATCTAATTGTTTAATCTCTTTTTGCTGTTGATACCTTTGAAGCAGAAACCATATTTGAGTTTGAAGAGCATTATTTTCTGGGTCTTCATAAAACTCTTCTAAAAATGGATTCTTCTTAAAATCTTCAAAAATTTTTCTAGCATTAAGCTTGTCGGCAATCATCTTTGCTAAACTAGTTTTTCCAACCCCTATAGGACCTTCTATTGCAATATATGAATCTAATTCGCTCATGCTTTTTTATCAATTAAGTGTTTATCCACTGCTGAATTATCAGGACATTTTTCCAATAAATCAATTATCTTATGCTTAGTGCCAGGAAAAATCTTATCTGGAACAAGTTCAGCTAATGGAACAAGTACGAATTTACGTAATAAAGCATGAGAATGTGGAATAGTAAGTTGAGGAGTTTCCATAAAAGCATCTCCAAAAAGAATAATATCGATATCAATTGTTCTTGGAGTATTTTTTTCTCTATCTATACTGCGACCTAACATCTTTTCTATATCATAAATTTTATCTAAAAATTGAAATGGAGTAAATGTTGTATTTAACTCAACAATAATATTAATAAATGTATGTTGACTAGTGTTATATAGAGGCTCTGACAAATAAAAAGAAGAGGTTCTTATATCTGTATTTTCTATATAAGAGCCAAGCATAGCAATACATGAAGCAATATTAGACTCCTTATCGCCTAAATTTGATCCTATAGATAAATAGATTTTTTCCATAGACAATATTACAAACAAAAAACCCTCAAAGATGAGGGTTTTTTATGTATTTATTTTGTAATAAATGACAGCATTACATCATACCGCCCATGCCGCCCATGCCGCCCATGCCCATATCAGGGGCTCCGCCAGGCATTGGAGGATCATCTTCAGGCTGATCTGTAATAGCTGCTTCAGTTGTTAATAAAAGTCCAGATATAGAGGCAGCATTTTCTACAGCTACCCTAGCAACCTTAGCTGGATCTATAATTCCAGCTTTGAACATATTAACATATTCATCATTTCTGGCATCATATCCAAAATCATTCTTTCCTTCAAGCACTTTCTGAACAACAATAGAAGATTCTACACCTGCATTCGCACAAATTTGACGTATTGGACCCTCTAATGCTCGTTTCATAATATCTACTCCAACCTGTTCACTTGTTGTCGCTTTTACTTTTTTAAGTTCTAAGCTTGCTCTTAAAAGTGCTACTCCACCACCAGGGACAATTCCCTCTTCTACAGCAGCTCTAGTTGCATGTAAAGCATCATCTACTCTGGCTTTCTTTTCTTTCATTTCTACTTCAGTAGCAGCTCCAACATTAAGGACAGCAACCCCTCCTGATAATTTTGCGAGTCTTTCTTGCATTTTTTCACGATCATAATCAGAAGTTGTTTTCTCAATTTGTACTTTAATCTCATTGACTCTTGCAC
The DNA here is from genome assembly GCA_036165075.1 of Fidelibacterota bacterium. Taxonomy (GTDB): domain Bacteria; phylum Fidelibacterota; class Marinisomatia; order Marinisomatales; family Marinisomataceae; genus Marinisoma. Next base: position 4,795 of record JAYZIW010000031.1, read on the forward strand.
TGATAGCAGATTTTTTTCCATTTCCATCAACCAATGTTGTATTGTCTTTATCGCTAACCACTTTTTTACAAGATCCTAAGAACTCCAAAGTAGCATTTTCAAGTTTATATCCTTGTTCTTCTGATATAACAGTTGCACCAGTTAAAATAGCAATATCTTCAAGCATAGATTTTCTTCTATCACCGAACCCTGGAGCTTTCACTGCTAACACTTTGAATGTACCTCTTAATTTATTTACAACAAGCGTTGCAAGCGCTTCTCCTTCTATATCTTCAGCAATAATAAGAATAGGTCTTCCAGCTTGCACTACCTTTTCAAGCAATGGCAATAAATCCTTCATATTGCTAATTTTTTTATCATGAACTAAAACAAAAGGTTCATCTAAGTCTGCTTCCATAGAATCAGAATTAGTAACAAAGTATGGGGATAAATAACCTCTATCAAACTGCATACCCTCAACAAATTCAAGATAGGTTTCAGCAGTTTTTGATTCTTCAACAGTAATTACTCCATCTTTACCTACTTTATCCATTGCTTCAGCAATTTTTGAACCAATTTCTTGATCATCATTTGCTGAAATTGTAGCAACTTGTGCAATTTGTTTAGAATCAGGAATATCTTTAGACATTTTTGATATAAAATCGATTACTCCATCTTTAGCCAAGTCTATTCCTTTTTTAATTTCCATAGGATTTGCTCCAGCAGTAACATTCTTCAGTCCTTCTGAAATGATAGACTGAGCAAGCACTGTAGCTGTGGTTGTTCCATCTCCTGCTACATCAGATGTTTTAGATGCAACTTCTTTCACCATCTGTGCACCAACATTTTCTAATTGATTTTCAAGTTCTATCTCTTTAGCAACTGAAACTCCATCTTTTGTCACAGTTGGTGAACCAAACTTTCTCTCAATCACTACATTTCTACCCTTTGGTCCGAGAGTTACTCTTACTGCATTTGCAAGCTTATCTACGCCACTTTTTAATGCTGCGCGAGCTTCTGTATCATATGCTATATCTTTAGCCATTTTATAATCTCCTTTAAAGTATTGCTAGTATGTCACTTTCTCTCATAATCAGAAGTTCTTTTCCTTCATGACTGATTTCAGTGCCCGAATATTTTCCGTATAAAACTTTGTCGCCAGATTTAACTGTCATTGAATTATCTTTTTTCCCTGGTCCTACAACAAGAACTGTTCCTTGTTGAGGTTTTTCTTGTGCTGTATCTGGTAGAATAATTCCACTTGCTGTTTTTTCGTCAGCAGCCATTGCTTCTACAATCACCCTATCTTCAAGTGGTTTAATTTTTAGAGCCATTTCTCCTCCATTATTTAACTTATACTTATTAAAAAATTTTGCGGTTGAATTTTAGCATAAATACTATGAAATATCAAACTAAATATTACTTCCCTGTACTCCCAAAGCCACCTTCACCTCTGCTAGATTCAGATAAATCTTCTACTAACTCAAATTCAATTGGTGAACTATCCACGGCTACTAACTGAAAATATCTCTCTCCGCTTTTCACGTGATAATCTTCGCTATATATATTATCTACCATACCTACGAGTTCTCCTCTATAACCGCCATCAATCAATCCAATCGAATTAGCTAATCGAATAGGTGTCTTAGATATGCTAGATCTAGGAAATAGATAATATGCTTTATTTTCTAAATTTTCACAGGCAATCTGTAAATGGATAGGTTGTGTAGAGTGGCCAGGAATTACTTGATCATCAACAACAAATAAGTCTAATCCAGCGTCACCGGTATGAAAATGTGAATGATTTTCATATAAGGTTCTTGCTTTATCATTAAAAGGTTTAATTCTTAACTTCATTTTTATGTATTACTGTGCGAATAGGGTATGGAATTTCAATATTCTCCTCTTGGAAACGCTTATGAAGCTTTTTAATAAATGCATTCAGAATAACATTATGATCTCCAAACTTCTTTCCTTGAAAATAAATGAAGAAATTGATACTTGATCCAGCAAATTCTCTAAATCGAATTGTTGGTTTATAGTCCTTACTAACACAGTCTAGTTCGTCATAAATATTCCCAGCTACTTCTAACGCTACTTTTTCTACGTGGTCTAAATCGCTATCGTAAGAAACGCCTATCTGTATTGGAACTCTGAAAGCTGCATCCATTGAAGTATAATTTTTTGATATCGATCCAGAAAGAACAGAATTTGGAATTGATATTACATTATTTGCTCTTTCTTGTATGGTAGTATATCTCCACCCAATATTCTTTACATAGCCTTGATATCCATTGTCAAGCTCAACATAATCTCCTTCTTGCATTGTTTTGCTCAATAAAATATTAATTCCACCGAACAAGTCTGAAAGAGTGTCTTTTAAAGCCAAAGATACAGCTAAACCACCAACCCCTAAAGCGGTGATAAGTGGAGTAATTGATATCCCAAATGATTGTAAAACAAATAAAAATCCTAATGAGAAGATTGATGCATTGATTAATCCTTTAAAAATTCCTGTTGATGGAAGAGAATTATTATTTTTAGACCAAACATCAAGCAAACCTATAGAAACTCTTGAAGCAGTAACAGTCATTGACAGAACTAAGAATGCAATAATTATCTTTGATAGATATTCATTGTATGGATCTCCAAGATCAGTGTTATTAAAAGCTATTGAAAGTGATGCAAGAAAAAACCAAAAAACAATAACAGAATTAATAGCATTAATAACTACATCATCACCTTTCCAGGCGCTATTATCTGATAACTTTTTTAGATTACTAAACAAGTATCTTTTAAATATAATACCTAGGAATGTACCTCCTATAATCACTACAAGAGGCATCATATTTATATTTGTATATATATCTTCCATTTTATATAGTTTTTTTACTATCTGAGGCTACGTTACTAATAAAACTTAACTTCGTCAAGGAATGACCAATTTAAATTTTTGGTTCAGTCCAATCGTTATTCTCTTTGATTAAAGCAACTAATTCATCTACTGCGTTTTCGCTAGCGATATTCTTCTTAATTACATTTTGACCTTTATATAGAGAAATTAATCCAACACCCGAACCAACATATCCATAATCCGCATCAGCCATTTCTCCAGGACCATTTACGATGCATCCCATTACTGATATCTTAAGGCCTTTAAGATGACTAGTATGTTTCTTGACAAGTGCGGTAGTTTCCTGTAAATCAAACTTAGTTCTTCCGCATGAAGGGCATGATATATAGTCTGTCTTAAAAATTCTAGTTCTAGTGTTTTGAAGTATTGAAAAACTCAATTCATTGATTTGTTCTGAATGCTCTTTCGATTCTATCCATAAACCATCGCCATATCCCTCAAGAAAAAGAGATCCAAAATCAATTGAACTATCTACTATAATTTCTTCAAAATCTTCTTTATCATACTTGCCTGCAAGAACAACTGGATTCAAAATATCTTGATTTTCAAAAAAATTAAAACCTTTTTTTAGTTCAGAAGCATTGCATCCATCAATATTCAATACAAAAACAACATTTGAAGGTATTGAACTTACTATAGAGTTAGTTAGCCTTTTTATATCTAATTGTACAAAATTTATCTCTTCAGATTGGTAATCTGATTTTCTATAAGATTGCAACGATTCAAAGAAGGGAAATATATTCTTACTGTTATTGTCAGCCAACATAGTATAGGGTACAATATATCTTTGATTGTTATCGCCTTCTTGAATAACATTTTCTGAATAGATATAGTCAGGATGACATCCTTCAAAAGCAGTGTGAGAACTTGAAATCACTACTGGTACACTACTTCCTCCAATATTAGAGCATCCATCTGTAGATCTTTTTAAATATGATACTGATCTAGAATCTTCATAGTCAATTGCATGTTTAGCAGAAAGACTATCAATTTTTCTAAGAATTTTATCTGCAACAGGGATTTCAAACTCAGGGTCTTCAGTAAGAGATACTCTAATTGTATCTCCAATACCCTCTGATAATAATGTACCAATACCCAAAGCTGACTTAATCCTGCCGTCAATGCCATCTCCTGCCTCTGTTACGCCTAGATGTAGAGGAAAGTGCATATCTTCCAAATCCATCTTATATACCAATAATCTATATGCATGAATCATTATCAGGGGGTTGCTGGCTTTCATAGACAACACAACCTGATTAAAATCATTTTCCTTGCAGATTCTTAGAAACTCTAATGCTGATTCTACCATACCTAGCGGAGTGTCACCAAAACGATTCATTATTCGATCAGAAAGAGATCCATGGTTTGTTCCAATCCTCATTGCCGTATTATTTTCTTTACAAATATCAATAAGGGGTACAAATTTATCTTCAATCTTTTTTATCTCTTTAGCATAAGTAATATCATCATATTCTTTAACCTTAAATCTCTTGGTATCAACATAATTTCCTGGATTAATTCGAACTTTCTCAACGATTCTAGCAGCAGTAAATGCAGCTTTAGGTATAAAATGTATATCAGCAACAAGAGGGGTATCATATCCTTTTTCTCTAATTTTGGACTTGATGTTCTGCAGATTTTCAGCTTCATTGGTATTAGGGGCTGTAAATCTTACCAAATCTCCTCCAGCATCAATAATTCGTATAGCTTCTTCAACGCTAGCTTCTGTATCTAAAGTTGAAACTGTTGTCATTGATTGGGTTACAATAGGATAATCACTACCAATTATCAGATCTCCGACACTAACATTGATAGTTTTTCTTCTCACTTCTATAAAATTTTAAAGGTTGTAAGAGACAATAACGCAAAGAAAATTCCAAGCAACCAGAAGCGCACCACCACTCTTGATTCAGGCCATCCTTTAAGCTCAAAATGATGATGTAATGGTGCCATTAAGAATAGTTTTTTTGGAGCACCATATTTCTTTTTCGTCCATCGATGATAAAACACTTGCAAAATTACTGATAATGTTTCCATAACAAATACTCCACCAACAATAATTAACAAAAGTTCTTTCTTCAATAATATTGCTAATGTTCCTAATGCAGCTCCCATAGACAAAGAACCAACATCTCCCATAAAAATTAATGCTGGTCTTGCATTAAACCATAAAAATCCAAGACAACCTCCAAGAAGCGCAGCTGCAAAAATTGTTAATTGGCTTGCCATTGGTATATATGTAATATTTAGATAATCAGAAAAATCAACTCTACCAGATATATAAGACAATACTCCAAATACACTAACAGATATGGCAAGCAAACCTGTGGCTAATCCATCAAGTCCATCGGTTAGATTTACAGCATTAGATGTTGCAGATAAAACAAGAATAATGAATAATGTGTAAATAAATGGATTAAGAAAATCAATTGAAACATACTTTAGAAATGGAACAAAGGTGAAATAAGTATTATCTATGCCATCAGCAACATAAACACCAGAATTAATAATCATAAATGATATAAAAATACCAAGTAGAGATTGTGCAATTAATTTATAACGTCCAGGCAAGCCACCAGCTTTTTTCTTAATAGATTTTAAATAATCATCGTAAAAACCAACACAACCCATCCAAAGCATTGAAACACAAATAATTTGTATAAACAGATTACTGATATCTGCAAATATTAAGGTAGGTATTATTGTCGCAATAATAATAAGAACACCACCCATGGTTGGTGTACCTTTTTTCTCATGATGACTTTCTGGACCATGTTCTGTGATAGATTCTCCAATTTGAAGCCTGGTAAGATTACGAACAATAATTGGACCAAAAATAAAACTAATTAAAAGTGCTAGAATCGCACTTGCTCCTGCACTAAATGTGATATACTCAAGTAAATTTCTTAACGAATTTAATAGTTCATTTAACATAATTTTTAATATCTTCTGCTACTGAGTCTAACTGCATACTTCTAGAACCTTTTAACATGATAGTATCATCATTTTCTAGAAAACTACAAACTTCAGTAACAAGTGTATCTTTATTGTCGAAATGTAAGCTTAAGGGAATCCTTTTACTATTGTTAAAAGTATTTTTTGCTAACTCTCCATAACAAATTATTCCATCAATTTTTCCTTCGCAATAATCAGCAATATTTTTATGAAAATCTATTTCATTTTCTCCAAGCTCTTTCATATCTCCAAATATAAAAAACTTTCTTCCTTTAGTTTGATGTCTTTCAAGATTATCAATAGCAGCTTTTACAGACTCTGGATTTGCATTATATGTATCATCAATTAACACAATTCCCCTAGATAAAGAATAAGTTTGTCCCCTTCCCTTCGGTAGAACAAAATCTTCTATTATTCGAGAAAATTCTTCTTGATCATTTTTATCGATAATATCCTTACAAACCTCATAAGCAATAGAAGCATTTTTTAAAAATACTTTATTATTTGCAAGAGGATGATTTGATAGAATAATTGAAGTATCGATTTCATCACCATAATATCCTTTATTAGAATGATTAAAAATCGATTTCTTCTCTTTACGGATATTATCGATTGATCCAAAACCTTCTAAGTGAGCACCAGAAATATTTGTTACAATTCCTATATCTGGCTTAACAATAGATGACAAATAATCAATATCACCCACTTGATTTGCTCCAAATTCTAAAACATAAATTTGTGAGGGCTCATTTGAAAAAGAAAATATAGTTAAAGGAACGCCAATTGAAGTGTTAAAATTTCCTTCTGTCTTAGAAACATTATGACCGTTCTTACTAAGAATATGTGAAATTAAATCTTTTGTGGTCGTTTTACCATTACTACCAGTTATAGCAATAGTTTTTCCATCAAAATCAGCCATCCACTTAGAACAAATCTCTCCAATAAACTCAATTACATTATCAACTGTGAAAACATTACTACTATCGTGTACAGATTCAGTAATTACATAAATTGCTCCATTAGATAATGCTTCATCAATGAAATCAGATCCATCAAAGTTTTCTCCTTTGATTGCTAAAAATAAATCATTCTTTTGAATATCTCGACTGTCCGTAGTAATTCCCTCAACCAAAGAAAGATTATCTGCATTAAGCGAATCAGACAGATAACTAATAAACAAATCAACTTCAGTGATATTAACTCTCATAAAATTCCTCTATAATTTTTCTATCAGAATAATATAATTTTTTACCGCCAATTTCTTGATACTCTTCATTGCCTTTTCCAAAAATAACTAGGATATCGGAACCAGTTAGATCCGTTAATGCCGCTATCAAACCTGCTTCTCTATCATCAAATACCGTACAGATCTCTTTCGAAAATCCCTCCATAACTTGACTATTAATATCATTAATATCATCAAACCTTGGGTTATCTGGAGCTAAATAACATTGAGTTGCAAAATCTTCCACCGCTTTTGCCATCTCTGGTCTTTTTGATTTATCTCTATTACCGCCAGCACCAAATAAAACCTTAATATTTTTATCATTATAGACATCTCTAAGAGATTTTAAAACATTGGTATAGGCATCTGGAGTATGTCCATAATCACTGATAATGATAGCTGGCCCTTTATTAGATACAACCTCATACCTTCCCGGAATAGATTTGCATGAAATAATGCCGTTTCTAATAGCGTTTACATCAACTCCTATTTTAAAAGCAATGCTAGCAGCCAAGATAGTATTCTCAAGATTGTACTTTCCTACTAATTTTGAAGAAATATCTATAAAAGTACCTTCAAAATTAAAAGTAGCGCTAGTGCCTTTATGATCTAAAGTAAAATCGGAGCAATAAAAATCAGCTTCATTGCTATTGAGAGATATATTGTGAGTATTCGGGTACTCATTGCAAATATCTTTTCCATAACTACTATCACTAAGTATTAAGCTTGAACCAATATCCTTTACTAGTCCAAACAACCTTTTCTTTTCATTGAAATAATTATCAATTGTACCATGATAATCTAAATGATCTAAGGTAAGATTGGTAAAACCTGCAAAATCAAATCTAAGATTATCAATCCTTTTTTGAGATAAAGCATGCGATGATACTTCCAGTATAGCAAAATCATACTTTTGCTCTACCGCTAAACTAAGAACCTTAAAGATACTTACAGAATCAGGTGTAGTTAATCCAAAATCTTCATTCACTATATTTGGAATAATGCCCAAAGTGCCTATTTGTAAAACTTTTTTTCCATAAGACTCTAGAATACTCTTCAAAATGAGAGTCGTAGAAGTCTTACCATTAGTACCTGTCACCCCAATAAGTTTAATTTTATCTTGAGGAT
>JAYZIW010000032.1:0-3992 GCA_036165075.1 Fidelibacterota bacterium
AATAATTGCAAATCCAATTTCACAGATTGCTCCTGCTATAAAAGTAGTGATTAAAATAGGTAAAACATATGTCATACCAAAAATAAAGTCGGCTAAAATGGGACTAGAAACTCCTGTCGCAGATGAATGCAAATAGCCAATATTGTATGCACCAAATAAATAGCATGGTATAAGAGCAATTACAACAAAAAACATGGTTCTTTTAATGTCCATATTATCTCTTATATGTGGACCTGATTTATTTTGAGTATCTGTTGAGAATAATATTGTATCTGTAGCTTCCCATAAAGGATATGCAAATGACAATGGCTTGCCTTCTTCAAAAAGTTTACCAGATTGTGCTAATATTTTTTTTAAAAAATTCATACTATCGATCAAAATAGACTATGTCTAATCCTTTTCTAATAATTCCACCCACATCTGTCTTGCTTGGACATACAAATGAACACAATGCTACGTCCTCTTCATCACATTCATAAATACCCAACTGTTCCATTTCGTCGAAATCGTTTGCTTCAATACTACGTAATAATGCATTGATATAAATATCCATAGGAAATACATTTTCCCAAGCTTCAATAGGAACAAAAGCTCTATGACTACCATTCTGTAATGTTGTAAAATTATATGGCGACTTATTGCTTCCTATATAAGCATTGAAAACACTATACTTAGAAGACCCACCAGGATGCAACCAACCCATAAATGATCTGTCAAAAGACTCTTCAATTACTGAAATAGAAGAATGATAAAATCCTAAATAACCATTAATACCAGATTGTTTACCTGTCAACACATCTCCAGATACCACTCTTACTTTTTCATTAGATAAATTTCCTTTGCAGTAAGTTTCTAATGAAGCGCCAATTCGTGATTGAAAATAACCAGGATTAGTAACAGCAGGCCCAGCTAAATTAATAGTAATTGATGGATCAAAAATCCCATGTCTGAATAATCTACCTAAAATAGGTAAATGATGCCCTTTTACTGTCCAGACTATATCATTACTATTAATAGGATCGATATGATTCAGTATGATACCAATGTTTCCAGCGGGATGAGGCCCCTGAACCTCAACTAATTCAATAAAGTCTATATTAGATAAATAATCAAATTCTCCAGGATTGATAGCAACAAAAAGTTTTCCTTCTGTCATTTTCTTCAAATTTGTTAACGCGCTAATAATTTCATCTTTATTTGATGATAGTGTGAAATCATAGTCTACTGATAATGGAGCAGTATTTGCTAAACTAACAATGATAGATTTTGGAGTGTCAGAAGGATTTGCAACCTTATTAAATGGTCTTTGTGTAATAAAAGGCCACATATTTTTTTCTAATAAAAAATTAATAACGTCATCTCTGCTAGATAAAGGTTCTTGATGTTTAATAGCATTACTACTTTCAGCGCTATTATCAATACTGAAGATAATCTCTTTTATTGATCTTCTTTCACCATAAACAATTTTTGAGATTTTACCAGATGCAATAGCTGGCCACTTGATTTCAGGAGAAAGCTTATCAAAGAATATTGGATCTCCTAATTTTACAGAGTCATTTTCTTCAACTAAAAGTTTTGGTTTAATATATCTAAAATTTTCAGGAGATAATGAAACTGTAGTATTTTTTTGAGTTGCTAAAAGTTCTCTAGATGCAACTCCAGCAATATTAATGTCATGACCTTTTTTAACTTTTATTTTCAACATAAGTTTAGGTGCTTAGTTTCACCTCTATTATAGACATGAGAAAGTAATAAAAAAGATGCTTCAGTTCTAGAAAATATTTAGAGAAAGAGAAAAAAGATTATTTTTTAGCTTTCCACTCTAGATAATTCCCATCATATGATACTTTTTCCTGCCAATCTTTAACCTTTGAGTTGATTGTATCCATCGTATCTGAACTAACATCTTTAAGCAAATCGATCGTGAGATCACTTACTGTTTTTGCACTAACCCTAGAAGCTTTGATATTTCCTTGGCCTGTGACTGCGTTACCCATACCATGAACCTTATCAACCTCATCAAATTTTCCCGATTCTTTATCTACAATATTATAGGTCGATCCATCCATAGGAACACCATCAATTGGCTCTGGCAAACTTCCAATAGAACTTATAATTAAACTACCTTTTAATATGCTATTTGACCCTTCAATAGCTATTGGCTTTCCATCTACAATCTTACTCTTAATAACTTCTAATCCTTCTAAATTATCATCTACAATATGTAATCCGCTAGGCTGAGTACACTCTGAAACATTAAATAAGAACTTCTCTTGCATATTCTTTAGTACTTTTCTACGAGCTGATTTACGCTCTCCAACCATCTCTGCATCTAGATTGTCAGGAATAGTTGTCAAAGGCATATTCTCTACATCTCTCCTATATACAAGAGTAGCAGCTCCTTCAATATTAAGTGTTTTATAATCAATATCATGTAATGCTAAATATTTTGGAATACCTTTATGTGCCATTGCAACAATGTCAAAATCTTGAATCTTTGATTCAACTTTTTGTCTTGCTAGTTCTAATTGTATGATTTTACAAACATCAATAGATGCAAGACCTCCACCTATTACCAAAGCATTTTCTTTAATTTCTACAGAAGGACCACTATAACCATTTTCATGATAATGGTTAAACCAATAAACAAATGGATTTTGATAATAAAAATTTGAAAATCTTTCAATCTCACTAATAGGAAAGGGTCTGTCTTTCCAAGCCCCATTTGCAAAATAAATACAGCTCCAGTCTATGTTATATATATCTTCAAAGCTAATATCTTTTCCTAATCTGGTTAAGGGAACAAAATCTACTAATTCATGACACATTATATCATCAATCTTTGAATATTCTTTTGTGCGTTGCTTATCATGCCATCTTGGAAGCCCATCTTCTATCTTTCCATAAGGCATATGGTTTTGATCAATGATAACACAACGAACCCCTTCTGCTGTTAATTTTTGTGCAGCAGTTGAGCCGGAAACTGCGCCTCCTATAATTAGTACTGCCTTCATTTTATACTGCTTTCATTAGTTTGTTTATTTCTTAAATTTATCCGGTATGAAATTAATAAATTATTTTATAATTCAAATCATTCCTTTTTTGCCTAAGATTTTTGTGCGCCTAGTCGCATCTCCTTATATCGCAGGTATTACTGATGACGAAATGCTGGAAAATGTAAAAAAATTAAATAAAAAAGGATATAAAGTTGCAATTGATATTCTCGGAGAGCATGTTACAACAAAGGAAGAGGCAAATCAGATTACTGAACGCTATGCAAAACTATATTCAAAAATTGATTTGCAAAATCTAGATGCAAATCTATCAATTAAATTAAGTCATATTGGTCAAGACTTAGGTTATGATTTTGTTAAAGATAACCTGATGATATTGGTAAATGCAGCAAAAAAATATGATAATTTTTTACGCCTTGATATGGAAAATTCACCATACACATCAGAGACAATTAATCTATATAAAAAAGCACTTGAAGTTTATCCTAATGTTGGAATTGTATTACAAGCATATATGCATAGATCAATGCAAGATTTAAATTCATTAGCAAATCAAGAATTTAATGTTCGAATTTGTAAAGGAATATATATAGAAGATGAAAATATAGCCTACAGAGACTATAATAAGATAAGAGAAAACTATATTGATTTAGTTAAAAAAGCGCTTAGAAAAGGTGCTTACGTTGGAATTGCTAGTCATGATGAATACTTAATTGATAAATTATATTTATGGATTCAAGAAAATGAAATTGGTGCTAACCAATATGAATTTCAAGTCCTACATGGTGTACCAATGGAGAAAAAGCTCCAACAATTAATAAAGGAAGGAAATACGGTGCGTGTATATGTCCCTTATGGAGAGAATTGGTATGATTATTCTGTCAGAAGATTAAAAGAGAATCCTAAAATGGCCGGATATATTATTAAAAATATTTTTAGTAAGATTTTTGGTCAATAATTATCTTTTTTTCTATACCA
>JAYZIW010000033.1:0-7135 GCA_036165075.1 Fidelibacterota bacterium
TTAATTGTCTAATGGTTTGATTGCCGAATAAATAGAAACGATTCCAAGTGTTTGAGGATGAGCTTTTACATTTGTAAAACCGCTCTGTTTTAATATAGCATTAAATTTTTCTCCATGAGGAAATATTCCTGCAGAATCAGATAAGTATTCATATGCAAGTTTATCTTTAGAGATTATCTTCCCAAGCATAGGAATAATGAGATGAGAATATAGATAGTACCCTTGTTTAAGTGGAAAGTATTTTGGAATAGCAGTTTCCAATATTACTATTTGACCACCAGGCTTTAATACACGCAACAATTCAGATAAACCTTGATGGAGGTTTTCAAAATTTCTTACACCAAATCCAATTCCTATTGCATCAAACACATTTGAATCAAATGATAGCGCTTCAGCATCATCTAATTGCATTGTAATTATATTATCTAGACCTAATTTTTTTATTTTTTTTCTACCAAGGGATAACATTCCTTCTGAAATATCAATACCGACTATTTCCGCTGAAGATTGTTTTGCCAAATCAATAGCTAAGGCTCCAGTGCCTGTTCCTACATCTAGTATGTTGCTAGGATCATTGCTAACAATCATCTTAGCTACACGCTTACGCCACTTTTTATCCATGCCAAATGTGATAAGACCATTCAATCGATCATAGGTATTGGCAATACGATCAAACATCGTTGTGATTTGCTCTTTTTTGGAGTTATTTAGATTTCTATAAGGTTTATAATTCACATCGAAACTTAATTAAGACTCAATATGCTGACCATATAAAAAATTCTTCAAAAAATATATTATTATGTTGTAGGTTCACTACGAATAATGAGCCAAAAAGATACCAATTCACCTTATTTTTATCCTGAGAAAGAAGAAAGACTTAATATATTAAGTCATTGGTATGGCTTTTTATGCAGTGTTATATGTTTCCCTTTTTTGATTGTAAAAAGTGTAAGCACTGGTGATCCAATTTATATTTTTAGCCTCACTATTTTTGGCATTACTCTGATGTTAATGTTTATTACATCAACGATGTATCATCGATCAATAAACCCCAAGGAACGTGAGAGATATAGAATATTAGATATGTTTGCTATCTATACAATGATTGCAGGATCATATACCCCTTATGCGCTTGTATTATTACAAGGACAAAGAGGATGGATTTTATTTGGTTTAATCTGGAGTATTGCATTGCTTGGAATTTTGTGGAAATCATTTACGTTTGGAAAATATAATCTTAGTTCAACATTTTTATATGTTGCAATGGGAGCAATCTGCCTTTTTTATACTGAAGATTTACTACAATTATTACCCTATGATGGTTTAGTATGGTTAGTTATAGGATGTATATCCTATCTCATAGGTGTCTTTTTTTATTTAATGGATAATCGTATTGCCTACAATCATTTTATTTGGCATCTGTTTGTTATTGCAGGAAGTTTCAGTCATTTTATTTCTATATTTTTCTATGTGATACCATCCTAATATGGGATGAGTTTTAGAAAAATATTTATGTATCATTCGCCTATTCTAGTATTTCTTTGTAAGTTATGTAGTACTCAAAAGGGGGCAAAGTTTTATGTTAATCATAAGATTTTGCCTTTTTTTATATAGCAATTAAGTAGAGGAAATAAAATGGAATTCTTAACACAATATTGGTGGTTATTATTACTTCTAGCTGGCGGTTGCTGGCTATATTGCAAAAATAGCTAATAATTGACTTCACCTTTAAGGGGGATTCTTTTAAATTAGCATTGTGAATAAAAAATACAATGTTCCTGGGGATTTTTCGTCCTCAATTGGTTTTAATAGCCTTGAAGATTATCTAAAGATTAAAGCATCTGCTCATGGAGACATTGAGGCATATTGGGCGAAGATTGCAGAACGAATTGATTGGTTTGAAAAATGGACCGATGTCAATAAAACAAATTACCATGATGCACATATTGAATGGTTTACCAATGGAAAACTGAATGCATCTTATAATTGTATTGATCGCCATATTCAAAATGGGTTAGGTGAAAAGACTGCACTTATTTGGCAGTCTAATGATGTTAATGTTTCTAAAAATGTGACTTATAATGAACTCTTAGTGCATGTATCTCAATTTGCTAATGCACTAAAAAAAGCAAATATCAAAAAAGGGGATCGTGTATGTATTTATATGCAAATGATTCCAGAAGCAATTGTTGCCATGTTAGCATGTGCACGTATTGGAGCAGTACATTCTGTGGTATTTGGAGCATTTTCTAGCGATGCATTAAAGAATAGAATTAATGATTCGGAATGTAAGTTGTTGATTACGCAGGATAATGGGGTGCGTGGTACCAAACACGATATTCCAATGAAAGAAAATGCCAATCACATTGCAGATGAGTGTCCTTCCCTAGAGAAGATTGTGGTTGTAGATAGATGTGGTAATGATGTAGACATGCAAGAAGGTAGAGATATCTATTGGCATGATTTTATTGATGGATGTGATACCATATGTGAGCCTGAAGTGATGGATGCTGAAGATCCTTTATTTATTCTTTATACTTCTGGATCTACCGGGACACCAAAAGGTGTATTGCATACTACGGGCGGATATATGGTATATACTTCTCATACACATGAGATGGTATTTGACCATCACAAAGATCATATTTATTGGTGCACTGCAGATATCGGCTGGATTACAGGACACTCTTATATTGTGTATGGACCTCTTTCCAATGGCGTGACCCAAGTCATTTTTGAAGGCGTACCAAATTATCCTGACAACGGACGTTTTTGGCAAATTGTAGAGCAACACAAAGTAAATATTTTTTATACAGCCCCAACTGCATTACGTGCATTAATGAAAGAGGGGGATGATTTCCCAAATCAATATGATTTATCCAGTTTGCGTGTACTAGGAACAGTGGGAGAGCCCATTAAATCTCCTGAATGGCATTGGTATTTTCAAGTGATTGGGAAAGAAAAATGTCCAATTGTTGATACGTGGTGGCAAACTGAGACTGGAGGGATTCTTATGTCTCCAATTCCAGGATGTGTTCCAACAAAACCGGGTTCTGCTACATTATCATTGCCTGGAATTGAACCTGCATTGCTTGATGAAGACGGAAACACAATTACAGAGCCAAATACCACAGGATATTTAGTGATGAC
This sequence comes from Fidelibacterota bacterium, assembly GCA_036165075.1. Classification (GTDB taxonomy): domain Bacteria; phylum Fidelibacterota; class Marinisomatia; order Marinisomatales; family Marinisomataceae; genus Marinisoma. The sequence goes on from JAYZIW010000033.1 coordinate 3,151, forward strand.
GCAGTCATGGCCAGGTCAAATGCGAACTGTATATGGAGATCATCAGCGCTTTAAGGATACTTATTTTTCTCAAGCACCTGGTAATTATTTTACTGGAGATGGAGCTTTTGTTGATGAAGATGGATATTATTGGATTACGGGTAGAGTAGATGACGTATTAAATGTTTCAGGGCATCGTATCGGTACCGCAGAAGTTGAAGGAGCCATTGGTGCTGCAAGTGGAGTAGCAGAAGCTGCTGTCATTGGATATACCCATGATATTAAAGGGGAAGGGATTTATGCTTTTGTTACATTAATGACAGGAGTGGAGCCATCCGATGACATTAAAACTGATATTTTATCTACGGTCACAAAGATTATTGGTCCTCATGCTAAGCCAAGTGTAATTCAGTTCTGCGATGGACTTCCTAAGACAAGATCAGGTAAGATTATGAGAAGAATCTTGAAAAAGATTGCTCAAAATGAAACAGACGATTTAGGTGATATTTCCACATTAGCTGATCCAAGCGTTATTGATAGCCTATTACGCTAAGATTTTCTAGATCCAGGAAAGAAAATATTCGTTTTTTCTTGGTATGATTTGTATCCAGGACGTTTCTGTGCTGAATAATATTCTGATGGAACTGCACCTGTATGATAAACTAATGTCATATACATCAATCTAGATGTCCATAGTAGGGATAAGCCTAATAGCACCCAAACAATTAGAGATTCTTTATCATATAACATAATCCATGATGGGATAGATGCAATAATAACTCCATTCCAGACCATCCATTCAGCAAAATAGTTTGGATGGCGACTATATCTCCACAATCCAACATTACACACTTGATTTTTCTGTCCTAATCTTTTCATTTCTCTTAAAAAAGACAGTTTCTGCATATCTGCAACTGATTCCATTATAAAAGCACTGAACCATATCGCAATTCCAATGATTTCAAGTATTACAAATTGTAAACCCAATTCTTTAGGGTTACTTGTATTAGTTGCAATGATAAAAGCTGGCATTGCTAGGAAAGAAGCATTGGCTAAACCTTGTAAGATTGCATCAATTTGCATTGCTAAAGCAGTATTATTCTTTCCTGCTCTTTTCCAACGTCGTTTTTGATATTCGTAACGCGGAAATTCTTTATTTAACATTCCTAGACTCCACATTTTTAATGAACCCAATCCCATACGACTACCAATAAGGATATAAATGATGCTAATAGCCATAATGCGAAGACTATGACCTTCAGCATAACATAAAGTGATGATACCAATAAGAGCTACCCCCCATGGCCAACCGATATCAACATATGACATACGTCCAGTACGCCATATAGGTAAACACACTACAAGTGCAAATAATAATAATTGTGAAAGACCATTGATTAGACTAATTGAAGCAAATGTTTCTGTGTATAATAATAAAACCCATCCTAAAAGGAATGGAAATAGAGGAGAGAAATATTTCATTAATTATAAACCAAATCCACCACCATGACACATGAGAATTTGTCCTGTGACATAATTTGATTCAGGAATACAGAACATATAAATTGCACCAGCAGCTTCTTCGGGGGTACCGGGCCTTCCTAAAGGAATCATTGTTTTTGCTGATTGAAAAACAGCAGAGTTGACTCCAACTTTAATTTTATTTCCTTCAATATCGATCAAGGACTCTTCTTTTTCAGCGTCTGCATCAGTTAAGCGTGTTTTAATGAGACCAAATCCTACAGCATTGACGTTTACATTATAACGACCCCATTCTTTTGCCATCGTTTTTGCCATACCCACTACTCCAGCTTTTGCCGTTGCATAATTGATTTGACCAGCGTTTCCAAACATTCCTGAAGTAGAGGATATATTTACTACTTTTCGAAAATTTGTGATTCCTTTTTCTTTTTCTTCAAGAAATAGTCTTTTAATGTGCGGTTGAGCAGCTCGAAGAATTTTAAACGGTGCAGTTAAGTGACAATCCAAGATTGCCTCCCATTGTTTATCATCCATTTTTTGAATGACATTATCCCATGTATATCCAGCATTGTTCACTATGATATCTAAACCGCCAAATGAATCAAGTGCAGTATTAATAAATCGTTCTGCAAAATCATCATCAGTTACACTGCCTGCACATACTACAGCTTTTCCACCCATTGCAATAACATCTTCTGCTGTTTGATTTGCTGGATCAGAATCCAAATCATTTACAACGATATGTGCACCATCTTTTGCTAACATTAATGCTAATTCACGACCAATTCCACGACCTGATCCTGTAATGAGCGCTACTTTTCCTTCTAATTTATTTCCCATATTAAAATCCTAACGATTTTCCAATGATCTCTTTCATGATCTCAGTGGTTCCACCATAAATTGTTTGTACTCTTGAATTGATGTAGGCTTTTGCAATTGGATATTCAAGAATATATCCATAACCGCCATGTAATTGTAAGCATTGATCAACAACCTTCAATTCTAACTCTGTTATCCACCATTTAGCCATTGCAGCTTTTTCTGGAGTAAGTGTCTTATCATTTAATTCAAAAACACATTGATCATAAAATGTACGAGCTATTTCTGCTTCGGTTGCCATTTCAGCTAGTTTGAATTTAGAATTCTGGAAACTACCAATTTTCTGTCCAAATGCTTTACGTTCATGGCAATATTGTATTGTCAGTTCTAGCACAAATTCTATCACGGCAATTGATCCTGCTGCAATTGATAGTCGTTCTTTTGGAAGACTTTCCATCATGTAATAGAATCCTTTACCTTCTTCGCCTAAAAGATTTTCTTTAGGGACTTTTACGTCTTTAAAGAACATCTCAGCGGTATCTTGTGCTATTTGACCAATTTTATGCAGTTTATTTCCACGTTCAAATCCTTCCATGCCACGTTCTAATACAATTAAGCTAATACCATGAGCTCCGTTCTTTGAATCAGTTTTACATGCAACAATCACGAAATCACTTAAGATTCCATTCGTAATAAATGTTTTACTTCCATTAACGATATAATGATCACCCATATCTTTAGCTGTTGTTTTAATAGCTGCCAAATCACTACCACCACTTGGTTCGGTCATTGCTAATGCACCAATTGTTTCTCCACTACAAATTTTTGGTAGCCAACGTTTCTTTTGTTCTTCATTGCAATGTCTAATGAGGTATGGAACGACTAAATCATTCTGTACAGAATGTCCAAATCCAGGATTTTCAGCTCGAACACCTTCTTCAATTAAAATTGTATTATAACGAAAGTCATCAATTCCCATTCCACCGTATTCTTCAGGAACATCTATTCCAAAAAAATTATTTTCTCCAGCTTTTTTCCAGATATCACGTGAGACGATTCCATCTTTCTCCCATTGTTCATGATGCGGTTTGGATTCACGCTCAAAAAAGGTACGCACTGCGTCCTGAAATATCATTTGTTCTTCGGTTAAATTCTCTTTCTTCATAGTTATTACCTCTATTATTTAATATTGTATGTTACATATTTTTTTATAATTATTCCTTGAGAACTTTTTATATTCTGTATCAATTACAAACAAGAGGAAAGTATGACAAATAATAAAATTTTATCTATCACGTTCGTTGTTGCCATTGCAAGCACTTTAGGGCTCGCTTATTATTGGAATGACTTTATGGGATCACTGAATGTTAATGTTTCAATGGATAGAGATGCTGCAATAGCAGAAGCTCAAGCCGCTACAAAAGATTTCGAAGTCCTAGGTGACAACCTTGATGAAGCTTCAGAATATAGCTTTACCTCTAGTTTACGTGATTATGTAGAATTAAAACAAGGTGGTCGAGAAAAATTTCAATCCATTATCGATAATGATATTTTTTCACCATACAACTGGATGGTAAGAACATTTAAAGAAGGGCAAGTTGCAGAAGCAACGTTCATGTTTAAGCCAGACGGATCTGCAAATGGATATCGTGTTAAAATTCCAGAAGACCATGATTCTGATAGCTTGTCAGAAGAGGATGCTCTC
>JAYZIW010000034.1:0-3451 GCA_036165075.1 Fidelibacterota bacterium
AATATTTCCTCATGGAGAAAAATTTAATGCTATATTAAAACAGAGCGGTTTTACAAATGTAAAAGCTCATCCTCAAACACTTGGAATCGTTTCTATTTATTCGGCAATCAAACCATTAGACAATTAAAAATATATTATTAAATTGAATCCATAAAATAATGCAATATTTTAAATCAATAATACAACTCTCATTTTTAATGATCCTTTTTTCTGCCATTGGATGTAATGCCAGTGAGCAATCAGGTAGTATTTCAGGTGAAAACAATCAAGTATATGGTGAACCAGGGACGCCATTAATCTTAATTTCAATTGATGGATTTCGATGGGACTACTTTGATAAAGTAGATACCCCTAATCTTGATAGAATTATTAATGAAGGAGTGAAAGCTGAAGGATTAAAAACGTCATATCCTTCCAAAACTTTTCCAAATCATATCAGTATTGTTACTGGTTCTTACCCTTCAAATCACGGAATCATTTCTAATTACTTTTATGATGCAGAGTTTGATGAATATTTTTATATAGGCGCTGGAAGCACAGCAGCACAAGATGGAAAATGGATTGATAGAGAACCGGTTTGGGTAACAGTTGAAAAACAATTAAAACGTGCAATGATTATGTTTTGGCCAATGTCTGATGCTGAAATTATGGGTATAAGACCATCAAACTATTATGTATATAGTGATGATCCATCAGCTACTTCACGTATGCAGCAACTATTATCCTGGTTAGATTTAACTGGCAATGATAGGCCAACCTTTCTCGCATCTTACTTTAGTATTGTTGATAGCGCAGGTCATCATTATGGACCTGATGCACAAGGAACTATTGATGAAATAGTTGTTGTAGACAATGCAATAGGGTATCTATTAGATGGATTAGAATCCAGAGGCATTCTCGATGAAGTGAATATTGTGATTGTTTCAGATCATGGAATGACTGATACACCTGAGTCTAAAATTATTAATATTGCTGACTATATTAATTTAGACGAAGTTGTCACTGTTGGAACAGGTCCATTCATGGAAATTCGTCCAACTGAAGATAATCTAGAAGCAGTATATCAATCATTACAAGGCATTGAACATACACAGGTCTTTAAAAAAGAAGATATTCCTGCAAAATTTAACTATCGTGATAATAATCGCATTGAACCCATACTGCTCCTTGCAGATGAAAACTGGAGTATTATGACTCCTGGACGTACACCCCCTCTTGGAACACATGGTTATGATCCAGATTATAAATCAATGAATGGAATTTTTATCGCTCGAGGCCCTGGGTTTAATTCTGGATTTCTTGGCCCAGAAGTACACAATATTCATTTATATGAAATGATGTGTCACTTAATGGGTGTTACTCCTGCTATCAATGATGGAGACAGCAATATTACTGCTCCATTTCTAAAATAAGTTATAGTAAAACTTATAATTGACCTTTATCTAGAATGCTAATGAAATTAGCAATACGGTAAATATTATTATCCAAGCAGATACAAGGAATATGATAATCTTAATTGATGGTTCTTCTTTATTCATTGGATAAAGTTTACTAAAATAATATTGAAATTAATTTAAACAACAAATAGGCAAAATAATGAAATAAATACTTTTAATGGTCATGCTTACAACGATGGCTTTCTCACAATACACTGATGGGAATACTGTTGTAACATGGTCAAAATACAAATGGGAACCAATTGGAGAAAATCCAGATTTATCATGGGGTGACCGAAGCGCAGATGTTGCGGCATATCATTCTGCAAGAAATCCAGTTTCAAGACAATTAATGAGTTCAATGATATTAACTCACTTTTGGACAGGAGAATCAGAAGATGTTGCAATCTTAGGAGAGTTTCGAAACTTAGAAGCTGCAACTGACTATGCAGGGTTTAATAACATTGATGATATGGCATGGAGAAATCCAGATGAAAGAGCTACTGCTGTTTCAAACTACAATAGACATTTCCAATCTTATCATGAAGATGTACATATCTTAGAGCACTGGAAAGCCTTAGAGAAAAAGAATACTATGGCATTAACTGGTGAAGAAACTATCAACAATGGAAATGTAGTTTCAGTTAGTGTGAGATACTGGAAACGTTTAAGTGATGTTGAAGATGGTTCTAGCGCAGACCGCTTAAATATGATGAAAAAGTATGCTAACGAGGTAGTAAAGAAAAATCCAAAAATCGTTAGTCAAAAAGTACTAACACATCTATGGTCTGGATCAATTGAAGGAGGTTCATTACCTGTATTCTATATCACTGAGTATGCTTCTTTAGAAGATATGGCTGAAGCTGGAAATGGTGCATTAGAAGATGCAGCATTTGGTGATAATAGATGGGGTTACTGGAAGTACTTCCATAATATATGGGATAAACATAGTGATTTAGGTATTTTCAAAACCTTCGCACCAGCAAATAAATAAACGACAGTAAAAAGTGTATATATTAAAGGGCTGATACTTTATCAGCCCTTTTTTTTGTAAGTTCTAAGAAATAAAGGAGAAAGCAATGCATATATTAATTATCAATTTTAGTCTTGACGGTATTTCACATGAAGAATACTGCAAAGTTGCAGATGAACTTGCACCTGTTTTTTCAGAAGTTGCAGGCTTAAAATCAAAAACATGGTTAGCTGATCAAGAAAACAATGTTTATGGTGGAGTTTATACTTTTGAAAGTCAACAAGCGCTTGACGACTACTGTGGTGGTGAACTTTTTGCTGGAGTTGGAAGTAATCCAAACTTTACAAATATAAGTGTAAAATCTTTTGGAACGCTTGAAGGTCCAAGCAAGACATGTAACAACTGCTGCAAAGACTGTGACTGTTGTGAAGGCGATGACTGTTGTGATTGCTGCTAAAAATAGACTATAGAAATAAAAAAGGCGGATAAAATATCCGCCTTTTTTTTATCCTTTAATTATAGTAGTTCCTGCTTTACCATCAATTGCGTTTTGAATATTAGCAATATTAGTGATAATAGCCTTTTCACCATGATGTTTTAAGAAATGAATCGCTGATCGAATCTTAGGCCACATACTCCCTTGTTGAAAATGCCCTTCTTCTTGAAGTTGTTTAGCTTCTGTATCAGTCATTTGATCAATTGGTGACTGGTCTGGTGTATTATAATCTCTATATACTTGATCTATATCGGTAATGATATAGTATTCTTGTGCACGAATTACTCTTCCCAATTTTGCTGCACTCAGATCTTTATCTACTACAGCATCAATACCCTTTAATTTATCTTCATCTGTATTATATACTGGAATACCGCCACCGCCAGCTGCAATAACAATTGTGCCAGACTCAACTAAAGTACGAATACTAAGACCATGCATCACAAATTCTGGATCTGGTGATGGAACTACCCTTCTCCAATGTCCAGGTTCTTGCTCTTTAATATCCCATCCCATATTTCTAGCTAACTCTTCAGCTTCTTCAAA
>JAYZIW010000035.1:0-2539 GCA_036165075.1 Fidelibacterota bacterium
AACTTTATCTTTTATGGTTTATAACTGTGCAATACCTGTTTCTATTGGTAATCGAGTAATAGAGGCTCCTAATACTATAAATGAAGAAAATGGCAGTGTCTACCAGTCAAATGGTACAACTATGATGGCTATTAATCATATTCTACCTTCAAAAAGCGCTTCATTTGAAATGATGAATAAAACTATTATTCTACCTGCATTTAAACGAAATGATATTGATGTATATAATAGTTTACAATTTTTAGCTCCAGAGGGACCTAATGAAGATGGTACATATACTTTTGTTTATGTTGCTAAGCCATATCTTGAAGATAAAAATTATGATATTTTAGACATTCTAATCGCTGAATACGGAAGATCTAGGGCAGAAGAGTATTTTGATATCTGGTTAAGTTGCTTTGCTTATGAGCAAGAAGTAATGTCTTTTAGATGATAAAATCATACCTTTTTGACACATTCTATATTAAATTTTCTTCGATGAGAACAGCGAAAACTCTTTTTACCATACTTCTTGGCATGCAATTTCTTATTGGTCAAGATGTTGAAATAGAACCAGACGATCCTGGTAGTGATAATTATCAACAAAGAAGTAGAGCAAATCTAAAAGCTGAATCAATTGTAAATGTATATTCTAATGTTGCTGTAGCAGATGTGCATGTATGGAATTTGCCATGGCAGTCTTCAGAAAGAATATTTCCAGCAAAAATAGCCTTACCTACAGATAATCAGCGTTATGTTATTAGTTTATATACTCAAGCTGAATATCAAGCAATTACAAGAGAATTGCAGACATTTGACTTTGATTCTAGAGATGTTGAAGAATTTGAATTGTTACAAGATCAGTTCGAAAAAATGGAATTAGCAACGAAATATGCACGTCCAATTCCAGGAACCGAATCATCTGTTTTTCTTACACACTGTGCAAGTGATGATCTAGATTGTGCAAAAGGTATGCATTGGTTAGATCAATTTTATGCACGCTATTATGATCGACAACAAGAACAGAATATGGTATCAGACTTAAATGGAGCTGATTTAACAGAAGAAGAGAAATTTTTAGTTAGAAGGCACCGTATGGGTGTCTTTAGTATGGTAAGTTTATTTTCAATGTTCGTATTTATGATAGATAGTAACATATAGTGAAAAATATTTCTATTAACATTGTTGGTATTGGTAAAGAAAGTTACCCAAGCGGAACAACACCATTAGAAATATTATCTTCAACAAAAGGGATTGCAAAAGATACTATTATTTGCAAGGTTGATGATATTCTTACCGATTTAAGCGCTCCGTTAACCTCAGATGCTACTGTAAAATTTCTTGATGGAAAAAGTAAAGACGGTCATAGTGTTTTATTGCATAGCACCGCTCATTTGATGGCTCAAGCAGTAAAACGATTACATCCTAAGACTAAAGTAACTATTGGTCCTTATTTGGAAAATAGATTCTATTATGATTTTGACGTAGAAACCCCTTTTACAGAGGAAGATCTATTAGAAATTGAAAAAGAAATGTTAAAAATATCAAAAGAGAATCTTGATATTGTACATGAAGTAAAATCAAGAGAAGATGCACTAAAATTTTTTAAAAAAATAGGCGAAGATTATAAAGTTGAAATTATTAATGATTTAGATGCTTCTGAAACTCTTAAGGTTTATGCGCAAGGAGATTTTACTGACCTTTGTAGAGGGCCACACGTTCCATCTACTGGGACTATTAAACATTTCAAGTTATTATCATCTTCAGCTGCTTATTGGAGAGGAGATGAGAATAATCAAACTTTACAGCGTGTTTATGGAACATCTTTTACCAACGCTAAAGATCTTAAGAAATATCTATTGATGCTTGAAGAGCAAAAGAAAAGAGATCATCGTAAAATTGGGAAAGAACTAGATTTATATTTTCACGACGAAGAAGTAGGTCCAGGGCTACCTCTATGGACTCCAAATGGAGCAGTGATTATAGATGAAATAGAAGCGCTTGCAAAAGAGAAAGAGGATTTAGGCGGTTATCAGAGAGTGAGAACTCCGCATCTTACCAAAGGTGATTTATATGAAAAATCTGGTCATTTAGAGCATTATGTATCAAGCATGTATCCAGCAATGGATGTAGATGGGACGGATTATTATATGAAACCAATGAATTGCCCTCACCATCATAAGATTTACGCTAATACACCTAAAAGCTATCGTGATTTACCTTACCGTTTAGCAGAATATGGAACATGTTATCGATATGAGAAATCAGGAGAATTATTCGGCTTGATGCGTGTGAGAAGCATGCAGATGAATGATGCCCATATTTATTGCACTGAGGATCAGTTCAAAGAAGAATTTATAGGCGTATGTAATCTCTATATGGATTATTTCAAGATTTTTGGTATAGAAAAATATGAAATGAGATTGAGTCTTCATGATCCTAAAGGTTTAGGCAAGAAATATATTAATAATCCAGAATTGTGGAAAAAAACAGAAGATGATGTCAGAGATGCATTAAAAGATGCTGGATTAAAATTTACAGAGTCTGTTGGGGATGCTGC
>JAYZIW010000036.1:0-3248 GCA_036165075.1 Fidelibacterota bacterium
AGATGAAATGCTTCAAGGTTTTATTAGAAAAGTGAATTTAAATAGATTAACTAGACCAAGAATGGTTATTTGTGTTCCATCTGGCGTAACTGAGGTGGAAAGAAGAGCTGTAAAAGATTCTGGAGAGAAGCAAGCAGCCAGGGAAGTATACTTAGTGGACGAGCCTGTTGCAGCGGCAATTGGAATTGGACTAGATATTAGTAAGCCTGTAGGTAATATTATTGTTGATATTGGTGGAGGAACTACTGAGGTAGCTGTAATCTCATTAAACGGAGTAGTAACTAAAAAAGCTATAAGAGTTGCTGGAGATGAGATGGACGATGCGATACAACATTGGTTTAGGAATGAGCACAAACTAGAAATTGGAGCACAAACAGCAGAACAAATAAAGATTACCGTTGGTTCAGCTATGAGATCACGTTCTAAAAATATATTAGTAAAAGGACGCGACTTAGTATCTGGAATACCAAAAACAATAGATGTTAGATCTGATGAAATCAGGCAAGCATTAAAAGATCCCGTAAAAAGAATTTTAGACGTAATCAAAGATGCTCTAGAGGCAACACCAGCTGAACTTTCATCAGATATCATAGATAGAGGAATTGTTTTAGCTGGAGGAGGATCTCAATTAAGAGGCTTAGATCAAGTATTGCGCGAGAAAACAGGAGTACCTGTAAATGTTGCAGATGAACCGCATTTAGCAATTGTCAAAGGATGTGGCTCTGTAATAGAAGATTTAGAAAAATTTAAGCATGTTCTTCTTTAAGAATGGCCAAGATTGACTTACTCGCTCAACAAAGATTAAATGGCTTTATTTTATTTTTATGTATTTTCATTTCATTCGTACTGATTTTCAACAACAATAATAAAAATGTCCAAAGCTTACGCACTTCTACATTAGATACATTCTCCTTTTTATATCAGCCTTTTAATTGGTTAGATAATCAACTTTTTTTAAATAAGAAACTTGAAGTTTTATCTCAAGAAAACTTAAAACTTAATCTTGAAAATCAAATCTTGTTTTCAAATAAAATTGAAAATGAGAGGTTGAGGAATTTGTTAAAGTTTAGAGATCGCAATGAGTTTGATTTTATTGGAGCAGATATCTTATCTAAGGGAATGAATTCCAATATGGCATCTGTTCTTCTCAATAGAGGATTAAATGATGGTGTAAAAAATAATGATCCAGTCCTCTCATCAAGAGGCGTAGTAGGGAAAATCATTCTTGTAGCTGATGATTATTCAGCGGTTCAATTGCTAAGTGACATAGATTTTAGATTGAGCGTAAAGATAATGCCTTCAGAAACTGAGGGTATTATGCGCTGGATTGCAAATGATACATGCGAAATTGTAGAAGTACAAACAACATCAGATGTTCAAATCGGTGATATTGTTTTAACATCAAATCTTAGTATATATTTTCCACCCAATCTTCCTGTGGGGGAAGTAATTAGTTTTTATAAGAAATCTAACAGCTCAAATAAGGTTGTTCGTATGAAGCTTTTCTCTGATTTATCGACCTTAAACCAATTATTTATATTGAGAGGAGATAGTTAGGTATATGCAGCTTTCTTTTACCAGATATTTTCTTTTAGCAGTAGTACTCCAATTAGTTTTTTCAGAATTATTAACTATAAATGGATTTCAGCCAAATATTATCCTTTTATTTGTCATTCTTTCTTCTATATCTATGGAAAATATTTCTCGAGCAACATTGATTGGATTCTTTATCGGATTATTATCAGATCTAATACTATTTAATGGTTTTTATGTAGGTTTATCAAGTCTTGTTTTCTCGATATGCGGTCATCTTTCAGCAAGAGTAAGTTTCAACTTTGTATACAGAAATTTTGATTTATATTGGCTAGTTTTAGTATCACTGGGGACTGGATTATATGCATTCTTTAGATATGATTTTTTCTTTTTTAATGACATACTACTTTTTTTGAAAAATTGGATTTTTGTAGCCACTTACACTTCTTTTGCAGGTTTTATGATTACTAGGATTTTTAAAGTAAAAGATAGGGTGTTGGAAGATGCTTAAAATAGAAAATAAAGCAGATATTTTTCACTATAGAGCATTATTGTTTGTACTATGTCTTGTTCTTTTTTCTCTTCTTAGTAGATATTTTTATTTACAAGTAATTGATTATGATAGGCATTTTTCTAAGTCAAAAATTAACAGCGTTAAAGCGCTTACAACTTATGCTCCTAGAGGGTTAATTCTAGATCGTCATGGAGAAATATTGGTTGATAACTATCCAACTTATATTCTAACAGTGACACCATATGAATTAAGAGATAAAGAGGAGCAATTTGTCAAATTAGCATCCATTCTTAATGTTGACTTGGAGGAGCTGAATAGGCGATACAAAAAATATAATAGAGGGTATTTCTTACCGACAGTTATTGCAAAAAATTTAACATTTGAACAAATCTCCAAAATAGAAGAGATGAGACTAGAATTTCCAGGAATTCAGTATGATAGATCTGATGAGAGAATTTATTCTTCTATTTTGAATGATGCACATTTTTTAGGCTATTTAAGAGAAGTAGACAGAGAGATAGTTCCTACGCTTGATAGGTCTCTTCTCTATAGAGCTGGAGAATTAATGGGATGGCAAGGGGTTGAAAAGCAATATGAAAGAGAATTACGATTTTCGAAAGGCGTTGACTATATAGAGGTTGATACATATGGTCGTGAAATTTTTAGATTAGACCAAGACAATATCCCTGCATTTCCAGGAAACGATCTTTTCTTAACTATCGATTCTAATTTACAGCAATATTGTAGGAATATTTTACAAGATAAAAAAGGTTCTGTTCTAGTTTCTAATGTTGATACAGGTGAGATATTAAGTATGGTTAGTAGTCCTTCTTATGATTTAAGTGTTTACAGAGGGACAACTTCACAAGCTGAATGGGATAGTTTATCAAGTGATCAAGATAACCCGTTATTGAACAGATCTATTAGAGGTCTTTATCCAGCAGGTTCAAAGTTAAAGTTAATAACAGTTATTAATTTGATTGAAGATAATTTGTTGGATCCATCAGATGATCTCTTATGTACTGGCATTTATAGTCCACCTGGAAGCACAAGTGAATTTCGTTGTTGGAATGAAAATGGACACGGACTTGTTAATTTGAATAAAGCTATTGCGCAATCTTGTAATATATATTTTTATGAAACAGTACAGCTTATTAGCCTAAAAAACTGGACAGATACTGCAAAAAATTTTGGTTTTAAT
>JAYZIW010000037.1:0-10907 GCA_036165075.1 Fidelibacterota bacterium
ACAATCTTTATGAATGGCTCCTAAATCACAGAAAAGTCAATTAATTCTTAATTTTATATGAACATTTTATATGGAATAGCTACAACGGGTAACGGCCATATTAGCAGATCTCGAGTTATAGTAGATGCACTAAAAAAAAGAGGTCATTCAATTGATGTTATTTTAAGCGGTAGAGATAAAAAAGATCTTTTTGATATAGATAACTTCAAACCTTTTCAGATTAAAAAAGGATTCACTTTTGTTACCAATAATGGAAAAATTAATTATCTAAAAACAGTCTTAAAGTCTAGTCCAATACAATTTTTAAATGATATAAAATCAATAGATAATAATTATGATCTTGTCATTACTGATTTTGATCCTATTAGTGCTTATGCTGCTAAAAAATACAAAATACCATGTATCGGTATAGGACATCAATATTCATTCTATAAAAATATACCTATGACAATGAAGATGAAATTTATCAGTATTTTTTTTCCAAAAATATATGCGCCAGTTAATCTTAGTATTCCTTTCCATTTTCACCATTTCAATCAATTAATCCTACCACCTTTTATTGATTCAAGATTGCATGAAGCAGATAGTATAAATCAAAGAAGCTCCAATATCCTGGTATATTTGCCGTGGGAAAACCTAGAAAATATGATTAGTATTCTCAAAAAAATTAAAGAAAAATTTATTTTATATACTAATATAGAATCAATAGAAAAACATGGGAATATTACATTAAAACCATTTTCAAATATTACTTTCAAAGAAGATTTAATTCAATGTTCAGGTCTTATTACTAATGCTGGTTTTCAGCTGCCATCAGAAGCGCTATTTTTAGGCAAACCTATGCTATGTAAACCATTAGATAGACAGCCCGAACAAGAACATAACGCAAAAATATTAAAACAATTGGGATATGCCACTGTATGCAAAAAAATTGATATAGATAGTATTCAAAGTTGGATGAAAAATAAAATAAATGTAAGAATCCCCTTTAAAAATCCAATAGATTTAGTAATAAATATTATAGAAAATCCAACAATAGACTTCTCTGATCAAATAATGGAACTTTGGGAAAAATAATACTAATAATGCTTTTTAAAATACTCCAATAGATGTTCAAAACCACCAATAGGAATATCATTAATAACAATCTGTGGAACTGAAGTTCCTTTAGTTACTGCTGCCATTTCTTCTCTTGTAATATTACTCTCTTCGATATCTATTTCATCAAATGAAAATCCATTATCTGTTAAAAAGCGTTTTGCCATCTTGCAAGGACCGCACCATGAAGTGCTGTAGATTGTTATTTTCGTGTTTTCTGGTGTTAAAATATTCATAAAAGAATATAGCATAAGGCTAAAAAAGAAAAAAATATTTTTACTTCTTATCATATGCAATAATAATTAAAATACTGCATGGAATTTGCATTATACTATTGGGGTATTTTTGGGGGAGTAATACTGTTTGTATTTCTGATCTCATTACTCTTTAATCCTTAAGGGAGGGTACTGTTATGGAATTTGCTGATCAATTAACTCAACTTTTAGAATCTAAACCATGGATTATAGCTGTTATAAGTCTTTGGGAAGCATTTTGGACATTATTAGCACTTTGGTTTGCATCAAGAAATGATCAAAAAGTATGGTTTGTTGTATGTGGAATATTTCAAGTCTTTGGCTTGCCTGAAATTATCTATCTAGCAACACAAACAAAATTCTTTAAAAATTTTAATATCAATGCGTAGTAAACATTTTCCAACTATAATTGCATTGATTATGCTTATAGCTATGTTAGGCTTGATGAGCAATTGCCAAGTTAAAACTGACGTTCCATTAGAGTATCAGGCTCCTACTGACGTCAGTGAACACCTTGATGAAAATGGGGAACCAATGAAGAAAAGAATTGTGTCCTATGAATTTCAACGAGAAAAAAAGAATCCTTGAAAAAAATACTTTCGATTGGCGTTTCTCTTGCCTGTCTTTATATAGCATTTCAACAGGTTGATTTACAAGAAGTCTTGGGAGCTTTATCCACTACCAATCTATGGTATATTATTATAGCACTTATTATTACTGCTATTACATTTATTTTGAGATCATTGCGATGGAAAACACTTTTGAATGCTCCACGCTCACTTAATCTACATCATTATTCTTCTACTACGCATATTGGATATTTTCTAAATAATATTCTTCCATTTAGAGCAGGAGATATATTTCGTGCTCAACTACTCTCAAATTATGACAAAGATATAAAGCTTACTTACTTGCTTGGAAGTCTTGTTGGAGAAAAGATTATTGATCTATGGGTAATAGGATTATTTACAATCATATTAATTTTAATGGGATATACAAATCTCTTTGGTGTTCAATTTATAATAACAGTAATAGGAATATCATTTGTGAGTTCATTAATTATTTTTGGAAGGCATACATTATCTAGTAAACTCCTTCTAAACTTTCCATCTCTAACAAATTTTGTTGAAGGATACAAGCTAGTATCAGATAACAAGCTTATCATAGCAGGTTGGTCAATGTTGTTATGGATTAGCTTTGTAGGATATGTCATTGTAGCATTACAAGCAATTGGAATCACCCTAACAATGGAACAAGCATTAGGATTAACAATTATCTCCAGTCTTGTTCAATCTCTTCCTATTGCCCCTGCTGCGATTGGAACCTATCATTTAGCTGTTATTTATTGTCTACATAATTTATATAACATTCCTCTGGAATTAGCACAAACAGGCGCTATTATTATGCATAGCATTTTTCTGCTATACAGTATTGCTATAGGTTATCTATATTTAATATCTGAAAATATGAGTATTGCATCTATAACACATGACAGTAAAAACTAAAGGCCTACTTACCGTACTATTTGCCTATATCTTAGCAATAGGACTAGGAATAGTATCAATACTATATACGCAACATCTTGGAGGTATGTGGCAAATTTTTATTGCTGACGTAATAGCAACATTTGTGATCTACGGTTTTAGCGTAGCATATAAAAATTCTTCTTTTTATGATCCATACTGGTCTGTTATTCCTCCATTTATCCTGTTATTCTGGATATGGAAACAAAACTTTATGCTGAGTGGCACAGCAAGTCTACTACTATTTGTAATGCTATTTTGGTCTATACGTTTAACAACCAATTGGATGAAAACCTGGGAAGGATTGCATCATGAAGACTGGCGTTATATTGATATGAGAAATAATCTTGGAAATTCTTTTGAGATTGTAGGCAATCTTGGTGGTATTCATTTCTTTCCAACCTTGATTGTATTTTTTTGCTGTATGCCAATGGAGGCAACACTTCTAATGCAAGAATCTATCCCTCAAACAAATCTACAAGCCTATGCAGGATTCTTTGTCTGTATTATCGGGGTGTTATATGAAATTATTTCTGATGCACAACTGCATCGTTTCCGAGAAGCGAATCCCCATCAAAAAGGTATCATAGAAACAGGATTATGGAATTACTCAAGACATCCAAATTATTATGGTGAGATTTTATTCTGGTGGGGTATTTTTCTTTTTGGAAATGCTTATACTGGAATGAATTATTTAATCCTGGCACCTATTGCAATGACAATTATGTTTTGGTATGCTAGCATCCCATGGATTGAGATTAAGATTCTTCGTACAAGGCCGGCATACAAAGATTATCAAAAAAGAGTTCATATTTTATTTCCAGAAATCACTATATTAAAGCGCTTACTAAAAAGATAAAATGGATAAAAATACAGTTACAGTGCTAAAAATATTTGGACTAATTGCTTTAGTCTACTTTACATTTTTTATGTTAGTAATGGTACCACATAAAACGTGGTATTTCTTCGGATAATTCTATTAATTAAATAAAGCCAACTAGATGTAATTTAATTGCAATCTTATCTTTTATCTTTATTGTCAAAAATGAAGGATGTTTAATATTGTGTTCTGATAGACTAATAATAAAATTTGTATCAACAACTATTCTATCATTCTCAACAATAAAATTAACTGGAATTCTCATTTTTTTCTCAATACCATGAAAGAATATCACTCCATTGATATAATACTGATCTTTTTCTTTTGTGATTGATGAAGAAGTAAAGCTAACTGAAGGATAAAAGTAATCCTCAACAACATCAAGCATATTGGAGTCACGGTTGGAATTCCCACTATCAAAACTAAATACAGGTATATATAAGTCTACACTTGATAAGATAGGCTGATCTTTATCAAAGATAAATGAACCTTTAATATCTTTAGATATGCCTGTCCAATTATGAGCAGGATGTTTTCCCTCGTAAGAAATGAAACTTTTTTCTAAATCAATTTCAACTGGTATTGCTTGAGAAAATAAAAATTGAAAAAATAAAATAAAGATGAGATTTTTCATTTGAAAAAAGTAATCCCCAAAGCATCAAGGCTTAATGCAAAAAATGCTACTGTACCTGCTTTTAAATGAGCATCCATTAAATCATTATATCTCTTACCATCCTCTACAGCTTTTTTAGCTAAAAATGGCTGTGCCATCATCGTAGAAAAATGAATCACTGCCATTGCACGATGAAATTTAATTGACGAAAAATTATCGTCATATTTTCGAGCAGGAGGAGCAAAAATAGATAGAGATGCACCTGTCATATAAGTCGCATAAGTAAAATATCCCATAGCTTTATGTCTATCATAATGACTGTCCCAATATTCATCATCATCTCCATCATATAGTTTTTTTCCAACATCATATTGATAAGCTAAACCAGCTAAGGTTAATATACCTATCCATTGGTGATGTTTTAACATTTTACGTCTAAGCTGTAATTCTTCTATTCTAGTATCTGGACCAATATCTAGTTTTCTAAATACTCCTTCCTTTCCCCATATGATAGACTTCACATAGGGCATATTTTCTGGTAATCCAATTTCTTGAGGTGTAAATCTATTATCATAATTTTCTTGAAATACAACGGATTGAGCTTTTATAGTTGAAAAAAATATAATAATTACTAGAGCTATTGATTTTATTTTCATTGACATTTTTTTTTACACTAAATTTTAATACTAAGTATGAAGAAAAACAAACTAGCAAGTAAAATTAGTCCATGTGATTGTCAATGTAATTCAGATTATCCTTCTGATCCTTCTAGACGTGATTTTATGAAACAAGCAACGACTCTTACTATGATTGGAAGTACTGCTTTTATATTGGAAGCTTGTGGTGGTGGTGGATCCTCGCCTACAGGCCCTGAAGATAATGGTGGTGGTGACAATAATGGTGGTGGTGACAATAATGGTGGTGGTAATGATACTGGCTATAATTATGATGCTGCTGCAGGAACAATTACTATTAATATAACTATAATCTATACTATTCTTCAAACTGCTGGGAATGGAATTCAATTAAGTGGTAGTGATACATTTGATGATAGAGGAATAATTGTCCTGAGAACAAGCAATGCGGGTGTAAGAGCCTTATCAAGAAGATGTACGCATGCAAATAATACAGTGAATATTAACAGTGTGGGTAACAATTTATTATGCCCTAGCCATAATTCAATTTTTGATTTAAATGGAAATGTGGTATCAGGTCCAGCAACTAGTCCATTAACAAGTTATAACTGTTCCTTAAGTACAGATGGTACGATTATCACAATTACAAATTCTTAATTAATTCTTTATAAATCTAATCTTTCAAAGCTTCTGTAATGACTTTCTCTAGTTTTTTTGTCTGAGATGACAGTTCTTTAGTATATGCTTTGTCTGTTAACTTTGATCTGTCTTTTTTTGATTGTATTGGAGGAAGAATTTTAATTGTAATTGGAACAGGTCTCATAAAGCGCTCTCCTTTAGGCCAAGCTTTTTCCGTACCAATAATTGCTGCAGGCAAAATAGGGATATCTAATCCCAGTGAAAATCTTGCAGCTCCCTTTCTAAAGCGTTGCAATTCTCCAGGTTTACCCCTAGAACCTTCTGGAAACATAATAATATTATTACCTAAACTGACAAAACCTTTTGACAAAGTAAATGTGTCTTCCAAATCAAGAGATTCTGGGTTTTGTTTTCTACTAATTGGAATAAGGTTAATAAAGTTTTTAAAAAATTTTCTTCTAGAATCATTGTCAAACCAATAATCTTTTGCTGCTAAAAATCCAAAACGTTCATACCCTAATCGAGTTGAGTATGCTAAAACAGCAATATCCATATGACTATTATGATTACTCACAAAAATAAATGGGGTGTCTTTGGGAATATTTTCTTTTCCAGTGATTTTAACTGGTGTATAAAATGTCAATACGGTATTAGCATATAAATCAAACACAAATGATAATATCTTAAATAAAATAGATCTAGGCTTTACTAGATGATTATATCTTGGGTCTTCTAAAATCGAATATTTCATACTTTTCTTTTATGCATTTATTCTTTTGGCCAAGAAAACATAAAGACTAGGGCAAAATTTATTAACGAGCACTCCAAACCATGCAACATCACTCCATTTAGAAATAATTGCTTGTCTCTTTTTCTTTTTAATAGCTCTTAGAATTATTTGTGCTGCTTTTTTAGATGATAATCCAACAGGTTTTTTACTCTTAGATCCAAAAGGAGTTCCTTCAGAGTCTAATTTATTCACTCCAAAATTTGTTTGAACCTTTCCAGGAGCAATTAAAGTAATAAAAATATTACGTTCCTCTACTTCTATCCTTAGCGAATCAAAGAATCCATGCAATGCAAATTTTGCAGAAGAATACGCTGTTCTTCCCTTGGAAGTAATTAATCCTGCAACACTAGTATTGGTAGCAATATGACCTCCTCCATTCTCTAGCATATGCCTTAAGATTGACTGTGTAAAATAAATAACTGAAAAATAATCTAACTGCATTAATTCATGAAATACGCTTAGATCTGTTTCTTCAAATAAACTCTCTGAACCAATCCCTGCATTATTAAACAAGATGTCAATAGGGCCTTCCTTTTCAATAATTCTGCTAACAAATGAATCAATGTCATCAATCTGCGATAAATCAAAAGGATAGATGGCATATTGATTCTGATCATATGAATCAAAGGATGCTTCCATTTTTTCTTTGTTTCTTGCTACTAAGACAACCTTAGCACCAGATGACAAGAATGCTTTAGCAGTTTCTTCTCCAATGCCAGACGAAGCTCCAGTAATAATTACTGTTTTGTTTTTAAAAGACATAAAGGGAATATACTACTTTTGATCCTTTGTGTTAAGCCAGTAATAAAAAGGCAAACCGAAGAGCAAACTTCCTAATAGAGAAAATATAATTAACCAATACCATTTATATTTACCAATAGGATGATGCTTAAAATAATAGGCAAGCAATAACATAAGCATAAACGCTTCTATAAAGAGTGCAACTCCTATCGTATTTGATAGAAAAACGTTATAATCAAATTCAAAAAACTGCCAGTAGAGAAAAAGATTATTCACTACTAATAGCCCTGTTGCTGCAAAAAAGAATAGTATCTTTTTATTCATTGTATATCAAATTAAGCTATTCATTATTATCAAAGAAGAATTTTGTTAATTGTATCCAAACTAATGTTCCAATTACAAACGATACTCCCAATAATAACGACTCATTAGGATATGAATTAAATGATCCAAATTCATTGCCCGTAAATCTAGTAATCGCTCTACTAAATAATACCATAAACGGTATTAACATATAATTATTTTTAATAATAAACTTGTATACCATAAATAATAGCACAGAATTAATCGTCATTAACAGCATAGACGGAAGAATATTATACTGAATTTCAATTGCACTACCATATACAAACATTACTAAGACTATCCCATAGATATTAGATTTTACACTATTAGAATATCCATTCGTCCATTCAAATAAAGTTTTTGCAAAAAATAAACTAAATCCTACCGAAACCAATATCCCATAAAGATTAAATGTATTGATTGCCGGATAATAGATTCCTGAAAGTGCTATTCTAGGGAAATTAGGATTTAAGTCTAATTGAAATGATCCTACAACTGTTGCAAACGTTGTACTTAATAATGCGGCTACTAATCCTCCAAGCATAGCATCAGATAATGAACTACGATTTAGGGTTGGTTTTAGCATTGTATTCAAACTACCAAAAAATAGAACTTGAGCTAATGCAACAATCAATAACCCTATTACGCTAGATATGTACATTGTGCTCATAAGATTCCCTATTGGTTGATCTGTAGGTAATGTCATAAAAAAGGAAGAATCATTGAAAAATGCAATAAGAGCACTGAGGAAAACTATTCCTCCGAATAATAGTCCTTTTCTAAAATTTAAATTACTATCCATCATCATCTTGAAAGAACGTATCAAGAATAGACCACCAATAAATAAACTGCCTGGAATAGAAAATAGCATAGCAAGAATTCCTGAGAATCCTTCTCTATCACGCTTCATTCTTTCCCATTCTTCAGGCACATTAACAGATTGTGAAAATCCAGCAAGTTGGTCACCTGATACAGTAATAATACTTTGCAACTGGGCCCCTTCATAACTAACATCCTTATCTTCTACATAGGTAAAGGTCCAATCTAATCTTTCTGGCTTTTGTGATTCGATAGCACTCACTAAACTCAGCTCACTTGCACTAAGATTAAAATGATCAGTTAATGCTTTATCTGCTATTACTTGCGCATCAGCTTTACTAAGTGAAGATCCTGCTTCATTCTCAGGAAATTTGTTGTAAAAACGAATTGGATTGCCTTCAAAATCTATAGACACAACAACCTCTCTTGCACGCTCTTCTACTTCTCCATCAAACTTAGCGAATCGAACTTTCCATCTTGGAGCTAGTACATAAGAACCTAAGAGATCTTTAAATGTATCTGATCCTAACTCCTCCCATACAAAATCTGACGCTGGATATGTTTCTGCTACCATTGCATATCCCTGATATCCTTCAGGTAATGTAATATTTTGATCAGCAAGGAAGTCTTCCGCAATATCAATTGCCTGTTCACGATTAATAGTTGGTGAATCGATAGAAACATCAGAATCATTAAATTTAAATGTTGTCATTGCAATCACAACAAGGAGTATTGATCCTAATAAGATTTTCTTATTTAATGGAGATCCATCATTTGCTATAACTGTAGTTGTTTTTTTATTTTCTGATATGGTAGGCGGTGTAGGTTTAAACCCTTTATTGAGTGAATCATCATCTAACTCAGACCACTTATCTGCTTTCATTCTAAAATATAGAATTACCAGTAATGGGATAGCACCACCAAGCACTGTCATAAATTTATCTACTACATAACCGCTGGAATACCAGATAGGTAATGAAAATAATACAACATCATACAAATAGTGTGTAATCGCACCAAATACCACTCCTAATTTCAAATAAATCATTCCATAAACAATAATAGATGGTAAAAATAATTCTATCACTCGGGCATAGGAAGGTTGTGCTGGATAATTTGCATGGCCAGCTCCAAAAATTAATGCCTGAACTATCATAGCAATAACTAGTCCAGTAAAGCGCATATTATATCGTTGCCCAATCAATACACCTGCTGCAATTGGTAAAGCACGAAATAGCATTTCTTCCCAAAATCCTGCTTGCAATGAAATAGCAAGCCCAGTATACCATGGAAAAATTGATGCAAGATAATTTGGATCTACCATACTGCTTGCTGGTGACCAAAATCCAAAATATTTCTCCATCAATAGATAAAATATCACAACAATCGCTAGCTTGATTGGTACAATTAAGTAAGCAAAGATTGTATCATTTAATACACGTTTTGAGTTTGCAACATTCATTGTCCATGTTTTCCATAATTGTATGTGCTCTGGAAACGCTCTTCTTGTAAGTGATTCAGCAATAACAAAAGTTGCACCAAAAAGTAGAAAATTCACTACTCCATTTGCTAGCAGGCCTAGCATGTTTTCTAATATAAATTGTGATTTACTTGTAGCTGTATCATAATACATCCACATAGTTGGATAAAAGTTTAACTGTACTAAAGTGCTCGTTGTTGCAATCACTGCTGCAGCTAATATGGAGGATTTCCATCTTAACCATCCAGTACGGTAAAAGATAACTAATGCGCCTAGACCTATTACTAACATATAAATACCTAGGAATGCAAAATTTGCAAACATAGCAATAGTGTCATTGTCTGATCGTATATTAGCAAACTCGCGATTAAAGGATTCAGGAATAAATGCACTCGGCATAACAGAACTTACCATTGAGCCTGAAACACCAATATTTAGTCTATACTTTGCATCTCCTATATCTTGTAATTCATGCTCAAATACAAAAGAATGATCTACTCTTCCATTTGGCATTTCTTCAAAAGAAGATTCTATGAGCGAGTAATCTGAAAAATTTCCAGACCAATGATCATTTACTTTAAGTGCAACTAAATTGAGAGCATCTTCTTCTGATAAGCTATCAGAATCATGATCTTCTGGAATCTTAACACGATATCCATTGGCAGATCCATCTGGTTTAAACATGAACGTTGCTTCTGCAACTTGTCCTTCTTTAAATGTTCTTACAATCCAGTTGTATGGTGAAAAAATATCACTATCGATAATGGATTGAAATTTTTCTCGACCACCTTGTTTCAATTCTACATAATCACGTAAACTAGAGGTAAAACTATATTCTGAAGCTTCATCAAGATTATCACCCAGTACTTCAAAATCTTTTGTAGCAGCTTGGGCTTCTGTTATTGCGGCATCTCTGTCCATTGAGACATTAACATTAAGCGATCCAATAAAATCATTCCAATAATAGGACAGGCCTAGAATGCTCGCAATGGCAACAATACATGTGATAGATAAAATTTTATTATTTGTCATACTTTCCTCTTGTTTGTAATTGATACAGAATATAAAAAGTTCTCAAGGAATAATTATA
>JAYZIW010000038.1:0-4570 GCA_036165075.1 Fidelibacterota bacterium
GAAGATGCAGCAACTAGTGTTGTTTGATTAAAATCATCAATAATTTGTGCTTCTATATGTCTAGAACTCTTATAAACACAGAGTCTATATTCACCTTCTACTGGAAAAGGCTTCTTTGACCTGTTTCTTCTTCTTAAGTATTGCTCTTTCTTTAGCTTTAAATTATTCATCTATCTACTCAGCCCCTCCAACAGTCTTACCTTGTTTTGAACGAACATATTCATCTTTATATCTAATACCTTTTCCTTTGTAAGGCTCAGGCTTTCTCAGAGATCTTATTTTGGCAGCTACTTGACCTACAAGTTGCTTATCCATACCTTTAATCTCTAATTCACCTTTTTGGGCAACAGCTTCAATACCTTCAGGTAAATCAAAAATAATATCATGAGAGAACCCTAATTGTAGAATCACTCTATTATTTTGAGATTTAGCATTATAACCCACACCTATAATCTCTAAATGTTTAGAAAAACCATTTGTAACTCCTTCAACTGCATTAGAAATTAATTGTCTAGTAGTACCATGCATAGATCTTGAAACCTTATCTTCTGCATTTCTTGATACAGATAAATTATTATCTTCAATTTTTATATTTACTTCTTCACAAATATCAACAGATAACTTACCATTAGGTCCAGTCACCAATAAATGCTGAGTATTATTTTCTATTTTCACACCTTCCGGTATTGTAATTATACTATTTCCTACTCTTGACATCTTACCAAACGTTGCAGAGCAACTCTCCTCCAACTTTTAATTCTCTTGCTACTTTATTGCTTATTACACCTTTTGAAGATGAAATAACGCTAATTCCTAATCCATTCAACACTCTAGGAATGTCATCTGAAGACACATAAACTCTCTTTCCAGGCTTACTAATCTTCTCGATCTTTGTAATCGCTGGTGATTCATTATGATATCTTAAGAATATTCTAATATCTTCTTTATTATCATCTTTATTTACAAAAGCAATATTATCAATATATCCTTCCTCTTTTAAAACAACAGATATTCTCTTCTTTAACAATGAAGAAGGTATGTCTATCCATCTCTTATTAGATGAATAACCATTTCTTATTCGTGTACAAAAATCTGCTACTGGATCTGTCATTGACATAAAATATTCTCCCTTACCAACTTGCCTTAGTTACGCCAGGTAATTCACCTTTTAACGCTAATTCTCTAAAAGTTATTCTTGATAAACCAAATTTTCTCATATACCCTTTTGGTCTTCCAGATACAGCACATCTATTCGTCAAACGAATACTATTAGAACTTCTAGGAAGCTTCTGAAGTTTTTCTATAGCTTTCATTTTTTCTTCTTCTGGAGTATTAGGGTTTTTAATTAACTCTCTTAACTCTTTTCTTAGAGCATAATATTTTTCCACTTTTTTCATCAAGTGTCTTTCTCTTACAACTTTAGATTTTTTAGCCATTTTCTTCCTTGTCTAGATCGTTATCTGTTAATGCTTTTTTCTCTCTAATTGGTAGTCCCATTGCTCTTAGTAATTCATAAGATATCTCATCGTTATCAGCTGATGTAGTAATAATAACATCCATACCTGTAACAGAATCAACCTTGTCATAATCAATCTCTGCAAATACAACTTGCTCTTTAATTCCAAAACTATAATTACCTTGTCCATCAAATGACTTATTAGATAACCCTCTGAAATCTCTTGTTCTTGGAAGAGCTACTGCACATAATCTTTCTAAAAATTCATACATATAATCTTTACGTAATGTCACTTTACATCCAACAGGAAAGCCTTTTCTAATTTTAAAATTAGATACATCTTTCTTTGCTTTAGTAATAACTGGTTTCTGGCCAGTGATTAACATCAACTCATCAAGAGCTGCCTGTAAAGCTTTTTTATTTTCTTTTGCATTACCTAATCCAATATTTAATGTAATTTTCTCAATTTTTGGTACTTGCATTACAGTGCTTAAACTAAAAGTCTTCATTAAATGAGGTCTAACTTCGTCTAAATATTTCTTCTTATAATTTGGTACTAACATCAATTTTAACCTAATTCCTTACCTGATCTTTTTGATACTCTTACTTTTGACTTATCTTCTAATATTTTAAATCCAATTCTAGAAGCCTTTTCGCCCTCTAAAACCATTAGATTTGAAACATGTAAAGATCTTTCTCTCTCTGTAAAACCGCCTTTTGGATTTTCTTGAGAAGGTTTTAGAGTTCTCTTTGTTAAAGCAACTCCTTCAACAATAGCTCTTTGAGTTTCAGGAATTACTTTAAGCACTTTTCCTGATAGCCCTTTAAAATTTCCAGCTACTACTTTTACCATCATGTTTTTCTTAATTTTCATTATAAAACCTCCGGTGCCATTGAAATAATCTTCATATAACCACCTTCTCTTAACTCTCTTGCTACGGGACCAAAAATTCTGGTACCCTTTGGCTCATTTTGAGCATTCAAAATAACTGCAGCATTGTCATCAAATCTAATGTAAGATCCATCTCTTCTTCTTAGCTCTTTTTTCACTCTAACTACCACAGCTCTTGCAACTTCCCCTTTTTTTACCATACCACCAGGATTAGCTGATTTCACAGAAACAACAATTACATCACCAATGCTAGCATATCTTTTTTTAGATCCACCTAAAACTTTGAAGCATTGCACTATTTTTGCTCCAGAATTATCAGCTACCTTCAGTCTTGTTTCTTGTTGTACCATTTATTTACTTCCATTACTTACTAATTTTGATATACGCCATCTTTTTAATTTACTTAAAGGTTTAGTAGCTAAAATTTCTACTGTATCACCTTTCTTTGAAGTGTTATTTTCATCGTGTGCATAATATTTTTTTGATCTTTTCATATATTTCTTATAGAGCTTATGCTTTACAAGCCTATCTACACTTACCACTACAGTCTTATCCATAGCGTCAGATACAACAATACCTACTAGTTTTTGAGCATTTCTATCCATCAACATTTTCCTTATCTAAGGTTTTTTCTTTTAATATTGTATTAATTCTAGCATTCTCTCTCCTTAGATCAGATAATACTTTATAATCCTCTAATTGCTGAATTGATTTCTGAAAACGATATTTCTGCAAGCTTTCCTTATTGTCGACTAAGCGTGACAATAAATCTTTATCAGACAACTTTCTTAAATCATTAATTTTCATCTAATCCTCTTTTTGAAACTAATTTCGTTTTAATTGCTAACTTATTTCCAGCAATTCTAAAAGCTTCTTGAGCAACTTCTCTAGGAATACCCTCTACTTCAAATAGAATCCTTCCAGGTTTTACATTTGCTACCCAGTATTCTGGAGAACCTTTTCCTTTACCCATTCTTGTTTCTAATGGTTTTTTTGTAATTGGTTTATCTGGAAAAATTCTAATCCACATTCTACCCAATTTTCTCACTCTTCTAGATATTGAAATTCTAGTTGCTTCAATTTGTCTAGCTGTAACCCATCCAGGTTCCATCGCTTTCATTCCATAGCTACCGAAACTTACTTCAGTACCGCCTTTAGCCATACCCTTTCGGTGGCCTCGGTGAACTTTTCTATATTTAATTTTTTTAGGTTCTAACATTACTTTTTAGCCTTTGTGAATCCATTACAAATCCACACTTTAATTCCTATAATACCATAAGTTGTATGGGCCTCTACTAATGCATAATCAATATCTGCTCTAAGGGTATGTAGAGGAACTCTACCTTCCATAAAACGTTCAGATCTAGCAATTTCTACTCCGCCTAATCTTCCAGCAACATTAATTCTAATACCTTCTGCTCCCATTCTCATTGTAGATTGCATAGTTTTGTTTAAAACGCGTCTATATGCCATCTTCTTTACTAATTGACTAGCAATGTTCTGACCTACTAACTCAGCATTTAATTCAGGTCTTTTTACTTCATTAATATTTAAATGAATATCATTGGTATTACACAACTTTGAAACTTCTTTTTTAAGCCTTGAAACTTCTTCTCCGCCTCTACCAATAACAATACCAGGTCTAGCTGTATGGATAGTAACAGTAATTGCCTGTGACGTTCTTTCAATATTGATAGATGCAACCGAAGCATCCTGTAGTCTCTTTTTTAGATATTTTCTTAGCTTAATATCCTGCGCAAGATCTGATGCATAAGCATTCTTCTTTGGAAACCAATTAGAACTCCAGTTCTTATTGACCTCTAACCTTAAACCTTTTGGATGTGTCTTTTGTCCCATTAATTATCCTATAACTATCTTTAAATGACTTGTTCTTTTTTTAATTCTATTTGCTCTTCCTTGAGCTCTGGCTCTAAATCTTTTTTGAGCTGGACCTTCATCTACTGTAATAACCTTTACCTTAACTTGATTCATATCTTTATCAAAGTTTTCTGTATTCCCAGCATTAGCAATAGCAGACGACAGTGTTTTCTCAACAATCTGTGCACCTTTTTCATCCATATGTCTTAATGATGATAGAGCTTTGTTTACATTGAGACCACGAACACAATTAGCTACTTTTCTTAGCTTCTTCGGTGAATGCTTTACGTTGTTAGATCTTGAAGTAATATCCATAATTATTTGTTCTTTCTGTCTCCTGAATG
>JAYZIW010000039.1:0-2505 GCA_036165075.1 Fidelibacterota bacterium
ATTCAATTTACTAGTAAAAGAAGACATAAAAACTTTCTTTTATAAATATGATTGGAACGAATGTCCTAGCAAAGTTGCTAAAGAATTCTCTATTGAATTGGAAAATCTTATCAAAAAATATCCAGAAATAGATGATTGGCAGATTGTGGGGCATAGCATGGGAGGAAGCGTAGTTATGTTCACCAATCAATCTTTTATATATAATAATAAGATTACATTCAATACTGTAGCTACTCCTGTATATTATGAGCCAGAAAAGACTCCTTTTTTTATTAGAGTTTATGAATCAATATTCAATAAACGTTGCTCTGAAACGATTGATAGTTTAAATAATGAATTTGAGAATGGATTTACCAATAAACATGTACAATGGAGAAATATTAAAGAATTTGACTCACAATTGAAGAGGTATGATTTTAATCCTTATGATAGAGTCATTAAAAACTCCATTGTTTTTCAATTTCCGGACAGTTTAGATGGTGAGAGAGTGGGTCATACAGCTAGCCTATACTTCTCAATTTTAGAAATTATCAATTAATTCAATTGATACGGGACAATGATCTGATCCCATTACATCTTCATGTATATCTGCATCTGCAATATTTTCTATGAAATCTTGATTCGCAAAAAAATTATCTATTCTCCACCCAATATTGCGTTGACGTGCACCAAACCTATATGTCCACCAAGAATAGCGTTCTGGTTCATCGTGAAATAATCTGAAGGTATCTACATAACCATTTTCAATATAAGTATCAATTTGTGCTCTTTCTACCGGCATAAATCCAGAGTTATTCTGATTTGCTTTAGGATTTGCTAAATCAATCTCTTGGTGAGCTGTGTTCCAATCTCCACCAACAAGCACATTTACCCCTGAGGCAACTTGCTCATTTAAAATTTCTAATAAATCATCATAGAAATCTAATTTATACTGTAAACGGTGTTCATCTTTTTGACCATTTGGAAAATAAATATTATATAACAAGAAATTTTCAAACTCAGTGATTAATACCCGTCCTTCTTTATCATATTTTTCAATTCCAAGGCCATATTGAACATGCAAAGGTTCTTGTTTTGAAAAAGTAGCTACGCCACTATATCCTTTTCTTTCACCAGAATGCCAATAGCCATGATAACCATCTATATCTTTTAATGTATCAGGTAATTGTTCAAAATGAGCTTTTGTTTCTTGAACACATAATACATCTGGAGCAATTTGATCTACCCAATCTAAAAATCCTTTCTTCTCAATAGCTCTAATACCATTAACATTCCAAGAGAATATTCTCATCCTACTTTTTACCTCTTTAATTTTAAAATTTAATTGATAAATTAAACTATGAACTTTAAAGAAGAATTCAAAAAAATTATAGATGAAAATGGAATTGTACTATTTTTGAAAGGAACCAAAGACATGCCTGTCTGTGGTTTCTCCAAAACAGTCGTAAACTTACTGAATCATTACGGAGTTGAATTCAAGGATGTTAATATTTTAGAGGATCCTGCAATGAAAATAGCATTATCAGATTTATCAGGTTGGCCTACATTTCCTCAACTATTTGTTAAGGGAAAGTTAATTGGAGGATGCGATATTGCAGTAGAAATGCATCAGAATGGTGAACTCTTAGATGTATTAGATATAAATAGTTAATCAACAAAGACTGTTGTAAAAATAGTATCTTAGCTCTATATTTTGCTACATTTTTGGCCCGTTCGTCTAGTGGTTAGGACTCATGGTTTTCATCCATGCAACAGGGGTTCGATCCCCCTACGGGCTGCACCCAATTCTTCCTACCAATAAGCTAATTTTAAATAAAAGTATAATTAAATAAACCGACCGGTCGGTTTTCATTGCTTTTTTTTGAAAAATGATACTATATTATAGATGTCAATATGAGTTAGTTGAGGCGGGGGGAATCTTATATCAATTCAGAAGCCTGAAAACAGCATCATTTAATACCTCTTAATGCTTTATAGTTAGGAAAATCTCCCGTCTTTACTTATCTAAAAATTCAGCAATTAATCTTTGAAAATGATGGACGCCTTTTTCTCTAGTAGGAGAAAATCTTCCAGATTGATAGAATGAAGATTGAATTCCTTTGCTTTCATTCTCTACGATAAATTCGTCTTCCCTTTCTACCTTATCAATATCATTTCCTGCACCCTTATGAAGTTTAGAAGTATCATAAACATAGGTTAGAAAAGAAACTTTTGTACGATTAATACTAATTGGCTTGACAATATTTACTGACAATCCCCAAGGATAAAAATTGAACATCATATTTGGGAAAACCCAATAATAGTATGCTGCTACTTGTTTGCCATAATCAATATGATCTTTAGGTAAATCAAATGTTTCATTGGCATCATCAGAATAGCCAATTTGCAGATTAGAATATTTATGTAATTCTGTTGTATAACTACCATAGTCTAATACTTTGTTTAATCCTTCATGTACAAAAGGAATATGAAATCCTTCCAAGTAATTATCACAATAAAGTGCCC
>JAYZIW010000040.1:0-21837 GCA_036165075.1 Fidelibacterota bacterium
TATTTCTGACATGACATATAATGTAGAGAAAATTAAAAGAAGTATTGAAGCAATAGGTCCAATTAACTGGGCAGTATCTGATGAGTATGAAGAACAGAGCAAACGATTAAATATGCTCAACGATCAAAGATCTGATTTGCTTGAATCTGAACAAAATTTAAAAGATGCTATTCAAAAAATTGATTCAGTTGCTAAAAAACAATTTCTAGAAACCTTCGAAAAGATAAAAAATAATTTTGAAACAATGTTTAAGGTATTTTTCTCAGGAGGTAAAGGATCAATTGATCTTGAAGACATAGAAGACCCTTTGAATTCTGATGTAATAATACTTGCTCAGCCGCCAGGGAAGAAAAATAATTCACTTAAAATGTTATCTGCAGGAGAGAAATCTTTAACTGCTATTGCGCTATTATTTTCTATTTATCAGTATAAGCCAAGTCCTTTTTGTATACTTGATGAAATTGATGCTCCGCTCGATGATATTAATATTAAAAAATTTACTGATGTAATCTCAGAATATAGCAAAGATACTCAATTTATAATGGTAACTCATAATAAATTAACTATGGAGTCAGCTGACTGTATATACGGTGTTACTACAGAAAAAAAAGGTATTTCAAAGGTTATTTCAATTAATTTTGCTGAAAAATAAACTATTTGTAGTATTCAATCCTTTTTTACAAATTACGCCTGTTTCATTAGTAACAAAAAAAAGAGAAATAAAAAAAATATGGCTACTAAAATTAGATTAAAAAGAATTGGTAGAAGAAACAGACCCTTCTACAGATTAATAATTATTGATTCAAGAAAAAGAAGAGATGGACCAGCTATCGAGCAAGTCGGTTGGTATGACCCTCTGAAAAAAGATAAAGAAACAAACTTTAGTCTTAATGAAGATAGAATCATTGCTTGGTTGCAATTAGGCGCCCAAGTCTCAGACCCTGTTAATAAACTTATGAAGAGATCAGGTTTAGCATATAGATGGCATCTAATGGGACAAGGACTTTCATCTGAAGATATAGAGAAAGCTGTTGCTAAATGGAAAGAAGAAAGGCTTGAAGTCTTAGAAAACAGGAAAAAAGCAAAAATTAAAAGAAAAGAAAGAATTAAAGCAGAAAAAGCTGAAGCAAAAGCTCCTGTAGAAGAAGCACCTGCTGAAGAAGTTAAAGAAGAAGCACCAGTAGAGGAAGTTAAAGAAGAAGCTCCTGCTGAAGAAGAAGCACCAGTAGAGGAAGTTAAAGAAGAAGCTCCTGCTGAAGAAGAGGCACCTGCTGAAGAAACTAAAGAAGAAGCTCCTGCTGAAGAAGAGGCACCTGCTGAAGAAACTAAAGAAGAAGCTCCTGCTGAAGAAGAGGCACCTGCTGAAGAAGATCTAGATAAATAAATATCTTCAACCACATCTTTAGTAAATTAGAAGATGATGAATATTTTTTTTATTACGCCATTTCCAGATTCAATTAAGACTCTAGTTGAAAATAATATTGCTAATCAAGGATCTAAGAAAGGATTAGTGAATATTAACATTATCAATCTTAGAGATTTTGCTAGAGATTCTTACAAGAAAATAGATGATGAACCTTATGGCGGAGGAAGTGGAATGGTCATGATGTGCCAACCATTTTTTGATGCAATTGATTTTTGTATATCTCAATCTGATAGTAAGCCAAAAGTTATCTTTCCTTCTCCAAAAGGAAAGGTGTTAAATCATTCTGTTGCATCTGAATTAAGCAAAGAAGAGTCATTGATATTTATATGCGGTCATTATAAAGGGTTAGATGAAAGAATTATTGAAAAATATGTGGATCTTGAAGTATCTATTGGTGATTATATCATATCAAATGGGGAGTTGTCCTCTATGATTGTATTTGATTCTATAGTTCGTTTAATACCAGGAGTATTAAACGATTTAAATTCTGCAATGACAGATTCTTTTGTTGACGATTTACTTGATGCTCCTTATTTTACGCGGCCTAATGAAATAGATGGATTAAAAGTTCCAGATGTGCTATTATCAGGCAATCATAAGTCTATTGATGACTGGAGAGAGAAGAAAAAGGTTGAAATAACCAAAGAAAGAAGACCAGATCTTTGGAGAAAGTATAAGAAATTAAATGATTAAAGATAATTTAAGAGACGACATTCCGAATTTTAAGACCGGAGATACATTATCAATCAATGTTAATGTAAGAGAAGGAAAAAAAGTGAGACAACAGCTTTTTAAAGGCACTGTGATCGCACGTAAGGGTTCTGGTATTTCAGAAACTATCACAGTTAGAAAGATGTCAGACGGTATAGGCGTTGAAAGAGTATTTCCTATTCATTCACCAGTTATTGCTTCTATGAAGGTGGATAGAGTAAATAAAGTTAGAAGAGCAAAACTTTATTATCTAAGAGGTCTTTCTGGTAAAGCAGCAAGACTAGCTGAAAAAAAATAAAGCTTGGTTTATAATATCCTACTATTTGTTTTAAGCTTATCTCATATGTCTGTTCATATTGTGATGATGTTAATTCCTAGTATGTTTATTGATTTAGCAAATTTCTATAATCTTAGCGCTTCATCTCTTGGATTAATTTTTAGTATTAGCAGTTTTTGTTTTGGTGTTGGATCACTCCCTATGTCTTTTTTATATAACAAGTATGGACCTAGAACCTTACTTGTTTTTTCTCAAATAGGAGTATTTATTTTTGCTCTTTTGGCATCAAATTGTACTAGCGTTGAGAGTTTTGCGATATTTAATATTTTTTTAGGTCTTTTTGCTAGCATTCACCATCCTGTATCTCTAACTCTTATAGCGGAGGTTTTTGATGAGAATATAGCAAAAGCAAACGCATTTCATGGTATATTTGGAAGTTTAGGAGTATCTACTGGTCCATTAATATGTTACTATGCAACAACAAATTTTGATTGGCAATTCTCTTTTTTTCTTATAGCTATTTTTAATTTAATAATTGCGCCTATGACTTTTTTTGTTATTCCAAAGTTTAAAAAACGTGATTCAGTAAATATTATAGATTTCAAAATGGGCAATCAGTTAAAAATATTACAGATATTTTGCGTGATATCTTTAGTTGTAGGTATAGTTTTTACCATATTCAATACTTTTATACCATCTTTATTTAAGCTGTCATTTGGGGAACAGTCAAATTTGCTTGTTTCAGGGATTTTAATATTTGGAATTTTTGGACAGATATTATCAGGATTTTTTGGTGATAAATTTAATAGAATCAAATTATTATCGTTTGTTTTAATGGTATTATGCCCTCTATTTATTGCCACTTATTTTTTAAGCGATTCTTCTTTAATAGCAGTTTCAATGTTGCTAGCTATTTTTATGTACGCTATCCAACCTTTGGTAAATTCGATTATAAAAGATATTACTACTGCAAAGATTCGCTCTGTTATATTTGGATTAAATTTCTTTTTAATGTTTGGAGTTTCAGGCCTTGTTGCTGCGCTAGGAGGGTTAATTGCAGATTTATATAGTTTTGAGTTAATTTTCCCTATATTTTCGGTATTGTTTCCATTAGGAATTTTTTTATTGTACTTATTACGTAAAAATACAGAGATGATAGAGGGATAATGTTAGTAAGCATGACAGGTTTTGGAGTTGGACACTATGAGGATAGTAATGTTGTTATCGATGTAGAACTTAAGTCATTTAATTCAAGATATTTTGAATTAAATACACGATCCTTTGATTTATCAGGAGAATCTGAGTATAAAATAAGAGCTTTTTTAAAGAATAAACTTAAGAGAGGA
The DNA here is from genome assembly GCA_036165075.1 of Fidelibacterota bacterium. Taxonomy (GTDB): domain Bacteria; phylum Fidelibacterota; class Marinisomatia; order Marinisomatales; family Marinisomataceae; genus Marinisoma. Next base: position 3,761 of record JAYZIW010000040.1, read on the forward strand.
TCTATAAATCCGCACGTTAAGATTGATTCTAAAAATCAATTGAAATTAAATAAGCATAAATTAGAAAGTGTCTTAGCTGCATATAAAGCAATAGAAAAGAAATATGGTTTAGATTTAGAATACAGTCATTTACTTAAGAATAATGATATAATGAGCTTTAAATTATTGCCTAAATCAGTAGAAAATAAAGTACTAAAGGCTGTAAGAGTCGCAACAGATCAAGTAATAGAAATGAGATTAAAAGAAGGAAAGTCCATTGAGAAAGAATTTATGAGTTATATTTCTACTGCAAAGAAAGATTTAAGTAAAATTGAATCCATTTATTTGAAGTCTATTAATAAAAAAGTTAATTCGAAGAAAACAAGTGAGTCTAAAGTTGAAGAATTAGAGAAGATGGATGTCACAGAAGAAATTGATAGAACAAAGAGTCATTTTGATCAAATAATTTTATCTGTTAAATCAAAAGATTTATCAGGAAAAAAAATAAATTTTATTTTACAAGAGATTAATAGAGAGTCTAATACTATATTATCTAAATTTTTAGATAAGAATATCGCTAAACATGCTATAAGTTTGAAGATGCAAGCAGAGAAATTAAGAGAACAGGTAAGTAATATTTTATGAAGAATTTTTTTATTATATCAGGCTCTTCAGGTTCAGGAAAGACGACATTGCTAGAGCTTTTATCTCGTGACCTAAATATGGATATTTCAGTTTCATGTACAACTCGCAATAAGAGAGAGTATGAGATTGATGGAGTGCATTACAGATTTATATCAGAAGAAGAATTTCAGAAGATGATTGATGAAAATAAATTCCTTGAGCATGAGAATGTTCATGGCGATCTATATGGAACACCATTAGATAGTCTAGAGGGATATATTGAACAAGATAAGTCTCTATTCCTAGAGCTGGATGTCAAAGGAGCAATAAGTCTTAAAAAAGTATATCCATTAAATACGGTATCTATTTTCCTTTCACCTCCGAACATAGAAGAATTAAAACATCGACTAGTCAATAGATCTACAGAATCTGAAGATGAAATCGAGAAAAGGTTGAGCAGATTTGAAGAGGAAGACAATTTAAAAAAAGAATTTGACTATACGCTTATTAATGATAATTTCGAAACCACGTTTGAAAAACTAAAAAAAATGATTATTTCATTTAGAGAAGAGGATTAAAAATGGCAGTTGAACCAATTTCTTTTAGAAAACTACTAAAGAAAACTGATGATATATATGAAGCAGTTCTTGTTGCGTCTAAAAGGGCAAAACAAATTTTGCAAGATCGTGTTGTAAAGCAAATGATTGATGAAAATCAAGAAATTGTAGATGATGATGGAGTTTTTTCCGAACCTGTTGTAAGGGAAGATATTGATTATGACAAAGAAGAAAAAGTCACAAGCATAGCTCTTAATGAATTTTTAGACGGAAAAATTGATTGGAATAAATCAGACGAATCAATTGAAAAATAATTTAAGTGTAAAAAAACAATATCTTTCTCAAAATAAAGAATTGTTTGGCAAAGAAATCTTCTTAGAATTAGAAAACAACTCGAAACCACTAAAAAGCGTAGCAATTGATGATACTTGGTATCATGCACTGCAAAGTGAATTCTCGAAAGATTATTGGAAATCCCTAACTAAGACTATACGTGGTCTTTATAAAGAAAAGACAGTATACCCAAATCCTAAAAAAGTCTTCAATGCCTTTGATTCTACTCCGCTTGATAAGGTTAAAGTAGTTATTATAGGTCAAGACCCATATCATGGTCCTGGTCAAGCACATGGATTATCTTTTAGTGTAGAGAGTGATACTAAAATACCTCCTAGCCTAATGAACATTTATAAGGAATTGAATTCAGACTTAAATATATCTATTCCAAGCACTGGTAACTTACAGCCTTGGGCAGATGAAGGAGTCTTGTTGTTAAATACGATATTAACTGTTGAAGCTAATCAGGCTAATTCTCATAAGGGTTTAGGTTGGGAAAAATTTACTAAAGCAATTATTAAAGTTGTAGATCAAGAGTTAAAGAATGTAGTATTTATGTTATGGGGAAAGCAGGCACAATCATTTTCATCTATGATTGATGAACATAACCATCACATTCTTTCTGCTCCACATCCTTCTCCATTATCAGCACATAACGGCTTTATTGGATGTAAACATTTCTCTAAAGCTAATGAGTATTTAAAGAACAGTGGTAAAACGCCCATAAATTGGACTATATAACAAATTATCTTGTCACATGTACAAAACATTGCTAATCTATTAAAGAAGTGATTTAGATGTGTTGAAAATATGTGGATAAATATAATTTTAAAGAAAAATGGCAGATAAAAAAAATAACGATATAAATTTACAGCCACAGGCTATAGAAGCAGAAGAAGCTGTTCTTGGTGCTATGATGATTGATGAAGATGCTACTAATAGAGCGATAACTTTATTAGGATCTAGTCATTATTTCTACAAAGAATCTCATAAAAAAATCTTTGATGCAATGCTTACTTTATCATCTACAAGCAATCCAATTGATACTGTTTCAGTATCTGATGAGTTAAAGAAGACAAAATCATTGAAGTCTGTAGGAGGTTTGTATTACTTAACGGGCTTAGTAGATAAAGTCCCTACTTCTGCAAATGTTGAAATGTATGCTTCAATAGTTAAAGAAAAAGGAATTCTTCGTGACTTAATTTCTGCATCACATCAGATTTCTAAGAAAGCATTTGATGCAGGAGATGCTGTAGGATCTATTCTTGATGAAGCTGAGCAATCTATATTTAATCTTACCGAGCAGAAGGATACTAAGATTTATTCACATATTGAGCCAATATTAGCAGAGACAGTAAAAAAATTGGAAGGAATTGCTGCAAATCCAGGCGGTGTTATTGGTGTGCCATCAGGCATAATTGATTTGGACAAGGTAACTTCTGGATTTCAGAAAAGTGATTTAATTATTATTGCAGGGAGGCCTGCGATGGGTAAAACAGCTTTAGCGTTATCAATAGCTAGGAATGCTGCGATAGAAAATAATTCACCTGTAGCTATTTTTAGTCTTGAAATGTCAAGTGACCAATTAGGCACTAGGCTTCTTGCGTCAGAAGGAAAAATAGACCAATCAGAAGCAAGAAGTGGAAGATTGCCTAAGTCAAAGTGGAAGAATATTAATATTGCTTCTGGAAAATTAGCGCAAGCTCCTCTTTATATAGATGATACGCCTGCTCTATCAATTTTGGATTTAAGATCAAGAGCTAGAAGACTAAAAAGAGAAAAAAATATTGAATTGATTGTTGTAGACTATCTACAATTAATGCAAGGTCCTAAAACTGAGAATAGACAGTATGAGATTTCATCTATTACACAATCTTTAAAGGCGCTTGCAAAAGAATTAAATATTCCTATTATTGCTCTCTCTCAGCTTTCAAGAGCAGTAGAATCTAGAACAGATAAAAGACCTCAATTATCAGACCTTAGAGAGAGTGGTGCGATTGAACAAGATGCAGATGTTGTAATCTTCCTTTATCGTCCTTATGTGTATAATGAGAAAGATGAAGAGAAAGGATTGGCATTCTTAATTGTTGCAAAACAGAGAAATGGTCCTACTAAAACTGTGAGAGCTACTTTTGTAGACGCATATACGAGATTTGAAAATTATTCTGATTTTTTTGAATCTAATGATATGAGTCAATAATGAAAGCAGCACAACAGGATAGTTCTCATCAAAAATTGATAGAAAAACAAAGCAAGAATCTTATTGCGAGAATTTCTTCCAAAGATAGTAAAATAATAATAAAAAATGCTTTAGATTTTTCTATTAAGATGCATGAGGGTCAAAAAAGAAAATCAGGACTTCCTTATGTTAGTCATTGTATACAGGTTGCTAATATTCTATTAGATTGGAATATGGATTATACAACTATTGTGAGTGCTTTATTGCACGATGTTGTAGAAGATACTGATGTTTCTTTGAAAGATATCGAAAGAGAGTTTGGTTCTGATGTAGCTTTTCTTGTTGATGGAGTGACAAAGATCGATCATATTGCTTTCAGATCTCAAGAACATAAACAAGCTGAAAATTTTATTAAGTTATTTATCTCACTTGCTAAAGATCTTAGAGTAATCATCATAAAATTCGCAGATCGTTTACATAATATGGAAACAATTGAATATCTTTCCTCAAAGAAGAGAAAAGAAATCGCATTAGAAACAAAAGAAATTTTTGTTCCTTTAGCCCATAGGCTTGGTATGGCTAGTCTTAAGTGGCAATTCGAAGATCTATCTTTAAAATGCTTGAATTTAAAATCGTATAATAGTATTAAGAAAAAAATTGAAGGTTCTTCAAAATCAAATAAAAAGATTTTAGAATCTACAATTACGCCAATCAGAAAAGAGTTAGATTCATATAAGATAGAATCTGAAATCTCAGGTCGATATAAATCAATATCTTCTATAAATAGAAAAATAGAATTAAGAAATAAAAAGTTTGAAGATATATATGATTTATATGCTATTAGAATTGTAGTTGATAAAATTGAAGAATGTTATCTAGCATTAGGGGTTATTCATAGTATATATCCACCGGTTCAAGATAGATTTAAGGATTTCATTGCTACACCAAAAACAAACGGGTATCAGTCTGTTCACACTACAGTAGTGACCAAAGATAGCAAGCTTACAGAAGTTCAGATTAGAACCAAGGAAATGGACTATACTGCAGAAGTGGGTGTTGCTGCACATTGGTTGTACAAAGAAGACTCTGAAATGAGCAGTCTTGATGAGCAAGTTCCTTGGCTCAGAGACTTACTAGCAATGATGAGTAGCGATAATGCTGATGCAGAAGAAATGATTGAGCTATTAAAAATTGATATGTTCGAAGATGAAATCTTTATTTTCACCCCAAAAGGAGATCTAATTAAACTTCCAGTTGATTCAACGCCACTAGATTTTGCGTTTGCAATACATAGTGAGCTAGGTTTCTCTTGTGTTAGAGCTAAAGTGAATAAAAAACTTGTTCCATTAAGTTATAAGTTAAATAATGGCGATATAGTAGAGCTTGAGACAAGCAAGAAACAGAGACCAAATAGTGGCTGGTTAAGTTTTGTAAAAACGTCAAGAGCTTCCCATGCAATTGGAAAATATCTTAGAAAGATTGAAGAAGAAGAGAGTAGAAAAATAGGACTTCAGTTGCTTGAAAAAAACCTAAGAAAATTAAAGCTTTATGAAAAATTTAATGATATTAAGAAGAAATATAGCGATATAGGATATAAGAATTTTAATGAACTCCTATCAGATATTGGTAGAGGTGGATTGACAGTAAAAGATATTATATCAAAAATGTTTCCAGATATCAAAACATCTCAAGAAAAGGTTTCTTATGATAAAGAATTTATTGATTCTGCAAGGTCCGATTTTGAAGGAATTAATTTGGATGGAGTTAACAATCTTGTTGTTGATTATGGGAAATGCTGTAATCCAATTCCAGGAGACAACGTTATAGGTTATATATCAAGAGGTAGAGGATTAATTGTACATAGATTATCCTGTTCTAACTTGTCTTCATTATCCGAATCAGATGACAGAATTGTTTCTGTAAATTGGGATACAAAAAAGAATATTTCTTTTAAAGCAAAGATACATATCACATGTATTGATTCTGCTGGTGTTCTGAATGAGATTGCTGATATAATCTCAAAAAATAAAGTCAACATATTAGATGTTAAAACAGATGTTACAGAAGGAGGTATTGCGAATATTTGGATCATTTGCAAGATTGAAAGCTTACCTCAATTAGAATTGATTATAAAGTCTATTTCACAACTAAAAAAGGTAGACTCTGTTGAAAGAGTACATTCTTAAGGCATGGGCAGAATTATAGGAATAGATTTTGGTTTATCTAAAGTGGGTGTAGCAATTTCTGACCCATCTGGTATTATTTCTATGCCATTAGAGGTAATTCGTTATAAAAAACAAGAGGATTTAGTTAAAAGCTTAAAGAAGATTGCATTAGAAAAAAATGTTAATGTTCTTATTATTGGCTATCCATTGAATATGAACTACAAAGAGAATTCTATGACAGAAATAATTGATAAATTTAAATGCACAATGGAAGAAAATAATTTTGAAGTACATTTAGAGGATGAAAGATTGTCTAGTGAGTACGCTAAGAAAATTATGGTACAGCAAGATATTAAAACTGGAGAAAATAAAGAGATGGTTGATGTGTTAGCTGCTTCTATTATTCTTCAAACTTATCTTGATAGAAAGAAATAATGAAAAAGAATAAACTAATACTCCCATTACTGTCAGGATTGTTAGTAGGTTTATCCTATCCACCATTTAGTTTAGGTTTTCTTGCTTGGGTTGCTTTTATTCCTTTATTTCATGCTATATCAGAAGAAGATAAGATTAGTCAAAAAGCATTATTTGGATTTATCTCTTGTTTGGTTAGTAATTTGATTATTTTAAATTGGATGGGTCTTAATTCTGGAACATCTCCAGCAATAGCAATCACTTCTTACTTAGGACTATCTTTATATCTAACTCTTTTTTGGATAGGGTTCATTATTTCTACTCATTTTATTCCGAAAAAAATGGAATTAATTTTCACTCCTTTATCTTGGCTATTTTTTGTTGAATTTTTAAGAAATATTGGTCCTTTGGCAGGTCCATGGATGAACTTGTCGTTGACACAATCTGAATATATAAGAATTATCCAGTTAGCTAGTCTCAATACACATATGATTTCGTTTACTGTGATTTTATTTAATATAATTCTATACAGATATGCTATAGAAAGAAAGGCAATATTTCTAAAGTATTTTGCATTAATTCTGTTTGTTGTTTTATTTTTTGGAAATTATCAGATTAACTATCAGAGTAATAGGTTGTTATATAACTCAATAAACGTATCAATAGGTCAACCTTCTATTTTTCCAGATGAAAAATGGGATCCAAATTTAAGACTCAGGAATCTTGCAATTATGGATTCGCTATTAACAAAATCTCTTGAAGATAAAGCTGAGATTATTGTATGGCCAGAAGTAGCGGTAACTTCATATTTAGCAAATAACTCATATGATAGGGTTAGATATCAAGAGAAATTATCTGATACTTATTTGATTACTGGAATACCTGAAAGAAGATCTGTTAATGGAATCAATAAAAATTTTAATAGTTCTATTATCCTAAATCCAGACGGATCATTTGACACATATCAAAAGATATTTTTGGTGCCATTCGCTGAATATGTTCCATTCTTTAAAGATTGGATTAATAAAATGAATCAGTTTGATGATATAGGGAGTTTTTATCCAGGTTCAGATTATAAAACCTTTAATATCAAAGATTTTAAAGCATCGATTTTAATTTGTTATGATTCTAGTAGTCCTAGAATTATAGAAACTATGGTTGATAATGGAGCAGAGATGCTTTTTATTATTACAAATGATTCTTATGTAGGTCAATTTATGCCATATCAACATTTTCAATTAGCAAGACTAAGAGCTGTTGAACAGAGAGTTCCTGTAGTTCAAAGTGCTAATACGGGCATTTCAGGCATAATCTTACCATCTGGGGAAGTGATGTATCGTTCAAATCTAAATGAAAGAATTGTATTTACCGCTGAGGTTCCGATTTATGAGTAGATATAAAATTACAGTTCAATATGATGGGCTAGATTTCTCTGGATTCCAATCGCAGAAAAATTTAAATACCATTCAAGATAAAATTGAACATTCTTTGTCTTTTTTAAACGAAAATAATTTGATTCGATTGTCAGGCGCAAGCAGAACAGATTCTGGAGTACATGCTTTGGGTCAAGTGGCTCACTTTGATCTTGATACAGACTTATCTTTAAATGCTATTAAGAGAGCTATAAACGCTAGGTTACCTATTGAGATACGTATTATAGATATTATAGAGGTTGATGATCAATTTCATTCAAGATTTGATGCGATTAAGAAAGAATATTTATATCAATGCTGCTTAACAGATAATCCATTGCTAGCCAAAAATCATTTTATAGTGAAAAAGATAAACTTTGAGATATTAAAAGATCTAGAAACTGAATTGTTAGGAAAACATGATTTTCTATCTTTTTCTAAGTTTGATATAGAAAAAAAGAATACAATATGTGAAATATTCAAATCAAAATGGACATTGGAAGATGATAAATTATTTTATATTATTGAAGGAAATAGATTTTTGCATCATATGGTGCGATATTTAGTAGGAACAATGATAGCTTGTATGGAAGGAAAGATTGCAAAGAAAGATTTCCTTTCTTTATTGGATAATCCAATAAAGAATGCAAGACTATTCAAAGCTCCTGCACATGGATTAATATTGAATAGAATTTTTTATGAAAACTAAAATAGTAATTATAGTATTATTGTTTATGGCTAGTTGTAATCAGTCTGAGAAGGCTGTTGATACTGTTTTCAAATCAAAAGATACAGCTATTACCGCAGCGATAAAACATGCTAGTCCGGGGGTAGTTAGTCTCTATAGGAATCAAGAATTAGCTCAGATAAATCGTTGGACAGGACGATTAAGATCCATCAAACCAATAGAGTCAACTGGTTCTGGTTTTATTATAAGTAAAGATGGATATATTTTAACAAATGCACATAATATAGTTACTGAACTTTCAGATCCATCTTTGTCTACAACAAATATTAGGATTGATGTGGTTCTTCCTGGAGGAGATCATTATGGAGCTTCTATAGTAGGGGTAGATACTAGATCAGATATAGCTTTACTAAAGATTAATGGGGAAAATTTTCAGTACTGCGAACTTGGAAATTCAGATGAAACAATAGTAGGGGAATGGGTAGTTGCATTAGGAAACCCAAAAAGTTTATTTGCTGCTGCAAATTATCAACCAATAGCATCAGCAGGTATCATAAGTGCTATAAATACAGATTTTGGTATTGATATAAATACTAAGAGATTAATGAACAATATGATTCAGACAGATGCTTCTTTGAATCCCGGAAATAGCGGCGGTCCTTTAGTAGATACAAACGGAAAAGTTTTAGGTATTAATACATTCAGAAGAAACGACTCAGAGAGTCTTGGATTTGCAATTCCAATCAATTATGCAAAAAAGATTGGAGAGGAATTAAAATTGAAAGGTTTTATTGATAGAAGGTTTTCTTTTGGAATTAATGCAACATCATATCTATATGGAAAAGACGGTGAGATAGGATTATATATAAACTCTATTGATTATAATAGTTCTGGAGATAATAAAGCTTTATATAAGGGTGATATCATTATAGGAGTGGAAGGATACCAAGTACAAAGCTATGATCAGCTTCAGCTTGTCTTAGCTAATATTGATGCGAGGCCAGGCGATACTATTGAGTTAAGAATTCTAAGAGAAAATGATATAAAAGTGGTTAAATTAGTTTTGGGAAGCAAATGAGAAATAGAAGCGTTAGTTTAATAGGTTTAGGAATATTATCCGGAGCAATGATTGGAACGGTATTAGGTCAATTCTTAGGTTTTATTCTTCCTGAAGGCAGCACAGTTAAACAGTTTTTCCTCACTACATTTGATTTTTCTTTTGGTTCAATTGGTAGTGAATTATTGTTAGATTTAGGTATTGTTGCCATTGATTTGGGAATGATTGTTCGATTTAATGTTTGTAGTGTTATTGGTTTTGCGATTGCATATTATTTATTAAGATACTTTAGATAAAAAAAGAGGTTTTGATATGTTTAATTTAGGTACAGGTGAATTAGTAATAATTTTTCTTATTCTTTTGCTCCTTTTTGGAGGAAAGAGACTTCCTGGTTTAGCGAGAGGTTTTGCTAAATCATTAAGGGAATTTCGTGGTGCATTAGATGACACGAAAGAGGAATTAAGAAAATCTGAAAAATCCGAAGAATAAATTAGATGTCCCCATCTAATGCTTTAAAACAAAAACTTGTTTCACAGCAAGAAAAGATTGCTAATAGTAAAACAAATGCTATTGTAAGAACAAGATTTGATAAAGTGTCCTCTAAAATATCTGACAATAAAGATATCCTAGCAGGTAAAACTGTATTAGTTAAAGATAATATTGCTATAAAGGGAGAACCTTTAACATGCGCATCTAATCTCCTAGAGTCTTACAAGTCTCCATATAGTGCTACTGTAATAGATCGTTTAGAATCTCATGGTGCTTTGATAACAGGGCAAACAAACATGGATGAATTTGCAATGGGTTCATCATCAGAATATTCAATTTATGGGCCTGTAAAGAATCCTTATGATTCAACAAGGGTAGCAGGAGGATCTAGTGGCGGTTCTGCTGCTGCTGTAGCAGAAGATTTATGTGATATTGCCTTAGGTTCTGATACTGGAGGTTCTATAAGGCAGCCAGCTTCATTTTGTGGTATCTATGGACTCAAACCTACATATGGAAGAATTTCTAGATATGGTTTAGTGGCACATGCATCATCTTTTGATACCATAGGAATATTATCAAAAAATCTGGAAGATATAACATCAGCTTTTAGCGTAATGTCCGGAAATGATTCTAAAGATACAACATCATCCAAAGAACCAGTTCTATCTTTAGAAAAATATAATAAAGATAAGCTTCCTAAAAATGTTGGTATTTTGAGCGATGATACTCTTTCTGATGTTGATGATGAAATTGTAGATAGATATCATATGATCCTAAATTTTCTAAAAAAGAAAAAGGTAAATCTTGTTGAGGTTGAATTACCATATTTTGAATATTGTGTTGCCACTTACTATGTATTAACTATGGCTGAAGCATCCTCAAACTTATCTCGATTTGATGGGGTAAGATATGGAAGAAGAGGAGATTCTAAAGATCTCAATGAAACATATCTCAAATCAAGATCTGAAGGTTTTTCTGAAGAGGTTAAAAGAAGAATTATGACTGGGACATATGTTTTATCTTCAGGATATTATGATGCATATTATTCAAAGGCTTTAAAAGTGCGAAGATTGATAAAGAATGAGTATAGTAAGTTGTTTTCTGATATAGACTGTTTATTTATACCAACTACCAGTACGACTGCGTTTCCATTAAAAAATAATTTAGACAATCCTATTAAGATGTATCTTTCTGATATTTTTACTGTTCCATTTAATTTGGTAGGATGTCCTTCGCTTAATATTCCAGCTGGAATAACAAAAGAAAAATTGCCTATAGGATTTCAAGTTGTTGGTAATGCATTTAAAGAGGAAACTTTATTCAATTTTGCGCATTCATTGAATAAGGGAGAATTATTTAAATAGGCGATAAATGGAATTTCTACATCCAAATTTTTTGTATCTACTGGTTGTATTGGTATTACTATCAATATTTAAAAAATTTTACTTTTCAAATAAGACTGCATCCTTCCAGGTATCAAATACAAAGCAACTAAAAGCTTTTTTTGGAAGATATGGCTCTTTTAAGATTGGTTTATTTAGACTCCTTTTTATTACTTCTCTTGTTTGTTTTATTGTTGCAATTGCAAGGCCAAGAATATCTACAAATGATAAAGACGTAACAATAGAGGTTATAGATATCATGCTAGTGCTAGATATTAGCAGTAGTATGTTAGCAGAAGATTTTAAACCGAATCGTTTAGAGGCAGTAAAGCAGGCAGCTAATGATTTTATTGACAATAGAAGAGGTGATAGAATTGGACTTTTAGTTTTTGGAAAAGAAACATTCATTCAATGTCCCCTCACTGTTGATTATGGTGTTCTGAACAGTTTGTTAAGTGAAGTAACTGTTGTAGAGCCTAAGTATGATGGGACTGCAATAGGAATCGCTATAGCGAATGCTGTTAATAGATTAAGAGCGAATGATTCAAAAAGTAAAGTAATCATATTACTATCTGACGGAAGTAATAATTCTGGAGCGATTGATCCTATAGCAGCAGCAAAAATAGCGAAGGAATATGACATTAGGATTTATACAATAGGTGCAGGCACAAGGCAAGCTGTAACACAAATACCTGGTAGGGGATATATCAGAAATGAGATTGATGAAGAGTCCTTAATGGGAATTGCTTTAGAGACTGGTGGAAAATATTTCAGGGCCATTGACAAAGAAAGTCTTACAGGAATATATGCCGAAATTAATGACTTAGAGAAGTCTGAGATTGTAGTGAATTACTATTCAGAATATCAAGAAATCTATCTATGGTTTTTATATGCTGGATTTATGCTTTTATTATTAAGTGAAATATTTAGAATTATTTACTTTAGAAGGATCATATGACATTTGAAAACTTAGACTTAGCTTTTTTATCCTTATTATTAATACTAATAATTTTATTAGGATATTATTATAAAGGAAGATCTAATAAAGTTTTTGGATCAGATAATTTTAATCCAAAATTTATAAATAATTTGTTTTCTAGAGGAAATTTGCAGACAATAAGGTTAAAGTTTTTCTTAAGATATTTTTCCATGTTCATTTTAGTTTTCTCAATAGCAGGATTGAAAACTGGAACTACAGTTAAGCCAGTAGAAAGAAAGGGTGTAGACATAATATTTTGCGTTGATGTTTCTGCAAGCATGAATGCTCAAGATGTCAAACCTTCTCGAATTGATAAAGTGAAATTTGAAATTAGTAAAGTGATTAATAGTTTAGAAGGTGACAGGTTAGGCATTGTAGTATTTTCTGGATCAAATTTCTTATATCTACCACTAACGATGGACTATGATGCTGCAAAGTTGTTTGTAAAGAGCATAGACACTGATATGATTTCTTCAAAAGGAACTGCTATTGGGCAAGCAATAGGAACATCTATTATTGCATTTGATAAAGAAAGTGAACAGCAAAAGATGATTTTTCTTTTTTCTGATGGCGAAGATCATAGTCCAAGATCTCTAGATATGATTACCAATGCTTTGTCTAATGATATAACACTTCATGTAGTGGGAGTAGGGAGCATAAAAGGATCGCTCATACCAGATACAAAAAAAGAAAACGTTTTCTTAAAAGATGAATCAGGCGAATTAATTATGAGCAAGTTAAACGATGTATTCTTGGGAGAGATATCAAAGATTGGAGAAGGCGATTTCTTAAGAATTTCAAATAGTGAATCAATAAGTGAAGATATAAATGAAATTATAAGTAAAGGAGAAGCTTCACTTATTAGTTCTTATGAATTTGCAGAATATGACCACAAGTATCAGTATCCATTATTTTTTGCTATATTTTTCTTATTTATCGCATATATTTTACCTTCAGGAAGAAAAGTCAAATGAAAATACTATTTACAATAATCGTTTCTATTTCAGCATTATTATCTCAAGATATGGGATACAAGATGTATGAGAACGGAGATATTAGTTCAGCTCTAGATTACTATAAAAAATTAGCTGATCTTAAAGATGAAAACTTGTCTAATGAGGAATTGCTTTACAATATGGGTACTATTTATGCACAAATGGATAGCGCAAGTCAAGCAATCTCTATTTTTGAACAAGCGTATAGTGATTCAACTGATTTTTCTTCAGACCTCGATTATAATTATGGAAATACACTTTATCGATCTCAAAAACTTGAAGAAAGTTTAAAGGCATTTAGGGAAACCTTACTAAAGAATCCCAATGATTTGGATGCTAGAAAAAACTATGAGTTTGTAAGAAATGAGATTGAAGAAAATAAAAATACGCAGAAAAAGAAAGATCAGAGTGAGGAATCAGATAAAGAAGAGAGCGATAAAGATAAAGAAAAAGATAATGATAGAGACAAAAAAGATGACAGTCAAAAGGATCAACCTAATAATCAAGAAGATAAGAACGATTCAAATAATAATGATAATGGACCAACCGATAATCAGAATTCTAAATCACCAAATCAAGAAAATCAACAAGATCGTGAGATTCAATCAAAGCAAAGCGCTGAAAACATCCTCAATGCGATAAAAGAGAACGAAAAGGTAAATAAAAAAAGAAAACAAACTAATTATAGCAACGAATCAGGTAAAGACTGGTGATTAGGTATCTACTGTTCAGTTTAAGTCTATTTTCTTTTCTTGTTTCTCAAGAGATTGAGACCTTTGTAGTTAGTAAAAATATTAACATAGATGAATCCTTTAATTTTACAATTAAGATTAAAGATGTTGATGTAGACCCTGAAGTTGATATTTCTCCAATGCTAGATAATTTTTCAATAATTATGGGTCCTAATTTGGGAAGTGAGTATAAGTTTATTAATGGAAAGAAAAGCACATCAAGATCTATATCATGGACTATTATAGCTAAAAAATCGGGACAGATAAACATTCCAAGGCTTGAAGTTATTTTAGATGGTAAAAAGTATCTTACAGATGAACTGACCATGAATATATCAAAGCAATCTCAAGATACAACTGCAAGCGATATGTTCCTAAAGATTGAAGTCAGCGATCTTAATGTTAGGGTAGGAGAGCAAGTTATTGTCACATATACATTTTTTACAAGAATTGCATCAAAGGTATTATCAACAGAATTCCCAAAGTATAAAGATTTTTGGGTTGAGAAATTATTTGATCCATCAGGAAAGCAAATTACTCCAGACGCTTGGAATGATGTGGAGATTAATGGATATAAATATAAATCTATTAAGATGTATGAAGTTGCACTATTTCCATTGTCAGAAGGAGTTTTTGATTTGGATTCTATGATTATGAAGATTGAAACTAAGGAAAAAGATCCTGGATATAGGAGATTGTTTTGGGATGACCCATTTTTTGATACATTTTCACAAAGAACTAAGGCAAGAATTCTTGTTTCAGAATTGAGAACAATTCAAGTCTCAGAATTATCAAATCAGCCTCAGAATTTTACTGGAGCTGTAGGAAATTTTACTATCGATGCATCAATTTCTTCCAAGAACGTAGAAAGTGGCAATCCAATAACTTTCTACCTCGAATTAAAAGGAGAGGGCAATTTAGATAATATTGGTAGACCTCAAGTAAAATTTCCAGATGAATTCGATGTATTTGATGGAGAAATAAAAAAAGAAAGAGATATTACCGACTCTGTATCAGGAGCGATTAGTTGGGAATATAATTTGATTCCTAGGAAAGAAGGAGATTATATAATTGAACCTGTGTCAATTGCATTTTTTGATACTCAGTTAGATAGCTGGAACTCGGTAAAATCAAATCCAGTTAATTTGAGTGTTTCTAAGAGCAGTTATATTAGAAAAGATTTCAATAGCAATCAGATAGCTGACAATAGAGATATTAGATATATAAAACTAGACAATCCTATTTGGAGAACTACAAATTCTAATAATATTTATAATACATCATTTTTTATTATTATTGGATCTATTTTTATTCTTTTAGCACCACTATTTATTAAGCCATTGAATCATATTATTGAGAATCAGTCAGTAGTATTTAAGAATAAGACTGCACTATCAAATGCAATTAAAATTTTAGAATCCTCAGGTAATTTATACAAAGATTGTCCTACGGTAATTAGAGTATTTTTTAAAGATAAAGATTTAATTGACTCTATTAATTTAGACTCACTTTTATTGAAAGATAAAGTTCAAGAGAAAATTAAATTAAAAGACTTAGAGACCGTTGAAAGCATTTTAGATGAATGTAGTAAATATAATTATGCAGATATTTCTTTAAAGGACAATATAAAAATTCAGAAAAAAACTATAAAAGTGTTAACTAGGATTAATGACTATGTATAAGGCGTTTAATATATTCTTTTTGACGTTGGGAATGGTTTACTCTCAGAATATAGATTCATTATTTTCTAGCGGAAACGATTCTTATAATAAAAATAAATTTGATGCTTCTGTTGATGCGTATGAAAACATTCTAAGCCAAGGATTTTACAGTGCAGATTTGTATTATAATCTTGGAAATGCTTATTATAGATTGGAAGATTTTGCAAATGCAAGATGGTCCTATGAGATGGGGATAAATATTGATCCTAGGAATAAGGACATGATTCACAACTTAATGTTAACAAAAAAAAAGATACCAAATACAATAGAACCGCCAGATTCACAAATTCTAGATTTAATTAATAACTTTCTAACAAATTTTACATATAGTGATTTTGTACTCTTTAGTTCAATAATGCTCTTGTTGTATTCTATTTGTTTTATCATATACAGGCTTATGCCATCTAAGCCTATAGTTATATCATACTATGTATTTATAGTATTATTTTTTATAGGCACATCCTTTTCTGCAATCAAGTTTTTATGGGAAAGAAATAATAATTTTGGAATTATTCTAAATGATGAAACTAAGTTATACTCCGCTCCATTTTTGAATGAGAATATTACAATCTCTATATTTTTCTCAGGCAATAAAGTAAAAATTGAACAAACAACTGATAAATGGATAGAAATATCTTCTATTGATGGAAGAAAAGGTTGGATTAGACTAGAAGATATAAGAACTTTAGACTAGTATGAGATTCTTAATAATTGTATTTGCCACAAGCCTTATTTATGGACAGAGTGATTTTATCCTTCCAAGTGATTTTGTAGACAATCCACCCAATCTTCCCAATGTAGTCTTGCCTTCTTTCGATGATGATAACGACTCTAATGTTACTATTGATACAAATTTCACTAATTCAGTGAAAGGTTATCGTATACAAGTTGCAACCTCACAAGATGAAAATGACTTAATTGATATTAAAGAGAAGCTTGAATTAACTATAAAAGAAAAAATTTATATTAAGTTTGAACTACCAAATTATAAACTGCGAATTGGTAATTTTGATAGTAGAAAGAAAGCAGAGGCTTATCGCAACAAAGTAATTCAGCTTGGATATCGATCTGCATGGGTTGTTCCTACTCTAATTGAATTGGATTATTAATGTCAGGTCATAGTAAGTGGTCAACAATCAAACGAAAGAAAGGTGCTCTTGATCAGAAGAGAGGGAAACTATTCTCTTCCGTTGGTAGAGAAATAACAATATCTGCAAGACTTCTTGGTGGAGATATAGAAGCAAACGCTAGGTTGAGGCAAGCAGTCAAAAAAGCAAAGTCAATAAATATGCCCAGTGCAAATATTGAAAAAGCTATTAAAAAAGGTACGGGAGATTTAGATAATGTTACCTATGAAGAAGCTTCATATGAAGGATATGGTCCAAATGGTATTGCTATTTTTATAGATGCTATCACGGATAATAAAAATAGAACAGTTGCAGATGTAAGGCATGTATTATCAAAGTTTGGAGGTTCTCTTGGTCAGTCAGGAAGTGTCGCTTGGAATTTTGATAGAATGGGTATTATCTTGATTGAAGAATCAGCTGTAGATGAAGATAAATTATTTAATCTTTCTATTGAGAATGATGCTAAGGATTTTAAAAGAGAAGATGGATATTATAAGTTATTTTTTGATCATGATATTCTCTATGAAAAGATTGAATTGATTGAAAAAATACCAATAGAGATTGATTCTTCATTTATTGCACTAATACCAAAAGATTCTATTAAGGTTTCAAAAGACAAAGGCGAAAAGGTCGAAAAGTTGATTGATGCTTTAGACGATTTAGACGATATTCAGGATGTTTACTCAAACTATGAAATTGAGGAATTATCATGATTATAATGGGATTTGATCCTGGGTTAACCAATACGGGATATGCTGTGCTTGAAAAGAAAGCAAATAATATTACCTTAATTGAGTCAGGTCTAATCAAACCTAAGAAAGGAAAAGAGCTTTCAGCGCGGTTATTTACTATTTTCTCAGAAACTACTAAGTTAATTGAGAATTTTAGTCCTAATTTGATAGTTATTGAGAATGTATTTTATGGTAAAAATGTGCAGTCTGCTATAAAATTAGGGCAAGCAAAAGCATCAATAATGCTTTCAGCAGAGAAATGTGATGTTGATTTGGTTGATTATTCTCCTCGAGAAATTAAACAATCAATTGTAGGAAATGGATCAGCATCAAAAGAGCAAGTTGCTTTTATGGTAAAAAAGATTTTTAAACTAAATGACCAGGCTTTCCAAAGCACTGATGTTTCAGATGCTATTGCTGTAGCTTGGTGTGGAGCTAATAGGAAAATAAAATGATTGATTCAATTACAGGCATTATCCAAAGAAAAGAACCTACAAACCTTTTTATTGATATG
>JAYZIW010000041.1:0-3245 GCA_036165075.1 Fidelibacterota bacterium
TATTTTTTAAATTGATAACCAATTTTTTTTCTATTAACATTCACACATGTTCAATAAAAAGTCAAAATCTGAACTAAGACGACAATTAGAGCAAGAAGCGTTTAGACGTATCACTTGTTCTTTTTATAGATATATAGAGGTGAAAAACCCCGAAGAGTTTCGTAATCATCTATATGAGCAGTTTTCGCATCTAAATATCTTGGGTAGGGTTTATATTGCTAAAGAGGGTATTAATGCTCAAATAAGCGTTCCTGAGCATAAATGGAGCATATTTGAGGGTTATATTGAATCAGAATCTCTATTAAGTGGTGTAAAACTGAAAAAAGCAGTCCAAGAAGGTAGTTCATTTATCAAATTAAAGATTTTAGTCAAAAATGAGATTGTTGCTTATGGGTTAGATAAGGATAGTTATGACATGAATCATACCGGCCAACATTTATCGGCTAAAGAATTTAATGAATCGATTAAAAGCGAAGATTCTATTGTAGTGGATATACGTAATTATTATGAGAGCGAAGTAGGGAAGTTTGAGAATGCAATTATACCAGACGTTCATCGTTCTCAAGAGTTATTACCAGCAGTCGCAGAATTACTAGCAAATGATCATGATAAAAAGATTCATTTATATTGTACTGGAGGGATTCGTTGTGAAAAAGCCAGTTCTTATCTTATGAAAAAAGGATTTAAAGAAGTTTACCAATTGGATGGCGGTATTATTCAATATGCTCATGAAATTAAAAAAGAAAATCTTCCATCATCTTTTATCGGAAAAAACTTTGTATTTGATAATAGATTGGGAGAGAAAATTACCGATGATGTGATTGGAAAATGCCATCAATGCCAGGAAGAATGTGATAAACATACAAACTGTAGTAACGACGCATGTCATATTTTGTTTATTCAATGTGAGCAATGTGCAGAAAAATATGATAGATGTTGCTCGGATGATTGCAGAGATTTCAATGCATTGGATATGGAAGAGCAAAAAAAATTAAGAAAAGATGTAGATAAAAAAGTTTCTAGCGCTAAATTATCCACGAAATTTAGACCAAAACTATATAAACTATTTAATTATTGGAAATAAACATATGTCACTAATAGATAAAATAAAAGAAACATTCACTACACCAATCTCAGTTAGCTATAAAGAGAAGAAAGAGTATAGCAAGTTAGATATGATTGTATTAAATCCTGTTTTTCTTTTCTTATTGGTTGCTTCTGTGACATGGTCTGCGTGGGATGTATCAAGACCTAAAACGTCTGCAGTAGCCGATGCTGCGCTAAGCAATGCAATGGTTTATTTTGAGCAAGGAGATTTTGATAATGCAGTCTTGCAACTAGAATCTGTTGTTGAGAACCATAAAGGAACTTCCTCTGCAAATCAGGCTAAATTTTATTTAGGTAGAACGGCATTTATCAACGGAAATCACGATAAAGCAATTGTGTTGTTATCTGAATGTGCTGGAAAGCTTAAGTATTCTACATTAAAAACAGAGGCATATATTATGTTGGGTCAACTTGATTCTGATTTAGATAGTGCTTTAAAGTTTTTTAATAAAGCACAAAAAAATGCATTATCTGAGAATGAAATAACTTATATCTCTATCTTAAAAGCAAAGCGTTTAACTATGGAAGGTAAAAAAGCAGAAGCGTTAGAAATATTGGATCAAATAGATACTGAGAATAATACATATGAAGAGCTATTTGAAGAGGTATATGGGGTTGCATTAACTTTAAACTAAGTTTCTTGTTTAAAAGGTTTTTAATAAATATATTTACGCAGTATTTGAATGGGCCACGGCCCATTTTTGTTATAATAAAAAAAAATAGAAGATTTGAAAGGTTGACATGATAAACAGAGATTTAATTGATATTTTTATTGAATTAGCGAGAGAAAAGAACATTGAACGTTCTGAGTTAGGAACAATTATTGAACAGCTCTTTTTATTTATTATTGATAAAGAAAAAGGTGAATCTGATAATTGTAGTGTGATTGTGAATCTAGATAAAGGTGAGATTGAAATTTATGTAGAAAAAACAATTGTTGAAGAAGTCGATGACGATCACTTTGATATTACACTAGAAAGAGCTCTAGAGCTTGAACCAGAATTAGTAGACTTAAAGTTAGGCGATACTTTTGTGGAGGTAATTGATCCTGCAAGGTTCGGTAGAAGATTGGTTGCAAACGCAAGACAGTTTCTAAACAAAAGAACCCGCGAAGTACAACAACAATATATCTATGAAGATTATGTACAAAGAATCGGTGAGGTTATTATCGGTACTGTACACCAAGTACATAGAGAAAATACCTTTGTAAATATAGAGCAAACTGAGCTAAGAATGCCTCGCAATGAACAGATTTTTTCAGAAAGATTTAGAAGAGGAGATACAATTAGAGCGCTTGTTAAAGCGGTAGAGGTTACTCCTAAAGGTCCAGATATTCTTATATCTAGAAGTGATGATTTATTTCTTTATAAACTATTTGAAATGGAAGTTCCTGAAATTGAAGATGGTATTATTGAGATTAAAGGAATCGCGAGAAAACCTGGAGAGAGAAGTAAGATTATTGTTCATTCTATTGATAAACGAATTGATGCGGTTGGTGCTTGTGTTGGTATGAGAGGAAGTCGTATCCAGTCTGTGGTAAGAGAACTAAACAACGAAAAAATTGACATTGTTAATTACACAGAAAAATCAGAAGTGTTTATTACTAGAGCTTTATCGCCAGCTAAACCGGTGGATTTATATATAGATGATGACAGAAAGTATTGCGTCGCTATATTTGATGAAGGTGGCCTAGAAAATGCAGTTGGTAGAAGTGGAGTGAATATCAATTTAGCTTCAAAGCTAACTGGATATACCATTGATGCGTATACCAAAAAAGAGTATGAAGATGTATTATTAAATCAAAAAACTAATCTTGATACATTCAAAGGTATTAAAAAGGGTGTATTAAAGAAATTGGCCGGCGAAGATATTATTAGCGTTGCAGATTATCTAGGAGCAAAAAAGTTTGTATTAGTAGATGAACTTGAGCTTAGCCCTGATGAGATCGATTCTATTAGTTCTGCTGTAAATGAGTTTATTAATAAGAATAATGAGCCAGAAGAAGATAAAGAAACACAAGCTGAAGATATTGTTGAAGCAATTGTTGAAGAAATTGATAAAGAAACACCAGCTGAAGAAGAAGTAGTGGAAGAGGCCCCAGCAGAGGAAGAAACACCAGCTGAAGAAGAAGTAGTGGA
>JAYZIW010000042.1:0-3858 GCA_036165075.1 Fidelibacterota bacterium
GATAAGATTCATCTACAAGAACTTCACGTGCCTTACTACCAGTGAAAGGTCCTACAATCTTTAATCTTTCCATCTCATCTACCAACCTTGCAGCTCTAGAATAACCCACAGATAATCTTCTTTGTAACAACGAAATGGATCCTTGTTTGCTTACTACAACAATTTCAATTGCCTTTTCAAGAAGCTCATCCTCAATACCGTCTTCACTGCCATTTAAAGCGCTTGTATTGTCTCGAACAGTCTCAAGAATAATTTCACTTGGTTTTGGTTGCTTTGATATATATTCCACGAGATCTTCTATCTCTTTTAAGGTTACAAAAGCGCCATGCATTCTTACGGGAGATGAAGATCCTGGTTTTTGATAAAGCATATCTCCTTTTCCAATTAATTTATCTGCGCCATTGACATCTAAAATTGTTCTAGAATCAATTTTTGTAGCTACTTGGAATGCTATTCTAGCAGGAAAGTTTGCTTTAATAACACCTGTAATAACATCAACAGAAGGTCTTTGTGTAGCAATAATTAAATGAATACCAACTGCTCTTGCTAATTGAGCTAGCCTAGCTATAGGAGCCTCAACATCTCTAGGGCTATACATCATTAAATCAGCAAGTTCATCAACCATAAGAACAATATATGGCATAAGATCTTTTTTAGATTTTTTCATCATACTGTTATATTCAGCGATATTTCTCTTGCCAGATTCAGCAAGCAAATCATACCTTGCATCCATTTCTTTTTCGAGTGATCTTAAAGCAAGAATAGCGTTATCTTTCTTTGTAATAATTGACTCATCAATCCCATCAAATTTTAATAAATAATGATCTTCAAGACCTTTATATAGAGACATTTCTACTTTTTTAGGATCAATAATTACAAATTTTACTTCATCTGGTTTTAACTGATAAAGAAGGCTAACAATAATAGTATTCAAAGAAACAGACTTTCCTGATCCGGTTGTTCCAGCAATTAAAAGGTGTGGCATTTCTACCAAATCTAGAATGGAAATATCTCCAAGAATACCTTTACCAATAGCTAACTTTAGCTTTGCATTTGACTGTAAATATTTCTCAGAATTAATAACAGATTTCAAATAAATTGTTTGAGGATTATCGTTTGGAATTTCAACTCCGACAAGTGATGTTCCAGGTATAGGAGCTAGAACTCTTACCCTATCTGCTTCCATTACTCTTGCAATATCATCTGAAAGTTGAACAAACTTATTTACCCTAACACCTTCTGCTGGCTCTATTTCAAATAATGTAATAATTGGACCTGTTTTGATTGAACCTGTTTGTCCTTCTACTCCAAAAGTTGAAATAGAATTACGTAAGAATTCGGCTCTATCTTTAAGGTAATCACTGCTTAATTCCTCTGATTGATCTGAAACAAGCTCTAGTAAATCTGTAGATGGAAATTTCCAATCTTTCCTAATAATAGAATTTGATCGTTTCTGATCAATATCGGCTTCTTTTTCAATAACACCCTTTTCAATTGACATCTCAGAATCTGAATCTACTGTATCAATATCTTCTTCATTAACTTCTTCAGGAATTATCGATTCTTCAGGAATGTCTTCTGCAATATTAGTTGATATATCTTCCTCTGAGTCTTGCTTGCTTATATTATCAAGAAAAGATTCATCATCAATAATCTTTTTATCTTCTACTATCTCTATTTGTTCATTTTCGTTTGAGTTAGTTCTCCACTCGATATTTTTTAATGAATCAATTTTAGACTCAATAAATGATGTTATAGATTGAAAGACCTTATAAAGATCTAAATTAAAAAATCCTACAAAAAGCAGTATCCATAGGATACTTAAAAAACTTATGGTTCCAGCTAATCCAATCCAATCATGAAATAGACTGAGCACTAGACCGCCCAATAAACCTGAATATTCATAGCTAATATCAGATGAAAACAGATTGTAGTTCTGAAATAATCCCAGTGTGATTGATAGATAGAGAAGGAATATTAATTGATAACTTATAAGTCTTGATAGCATAAAACTAAAATTTGATATCAGATAAAAAGATGCAGTTAATCCAATGATAGGAATCATATATGCAGCATATCCAAAACCTAACTTTATTAAGTAATATCCAACATAAACTCCTACAATATTAAAAGGGTTATTAATAGAGCTAGACACTAGCGAAGGTTCTTCAGAAGCATCATAACCAATCATCGATCCTAAAATCAATAGAGAGCAAAAACCTAGCAACCATCCAATAATCTGTATTCTTCTCTTATCCATTATTTTAAATATGTCCCATTTTTGTAAAATGGAAGTTTTGTCTTATCCATAGTAAATGTATTATTACGAATCTTAATATTAAAAGAATTTAAGTCTTTTGCATAAGGTAAGTCTATATAAGCTAAAGCAATACCCAATTGTAAGCTAGGAGACATTGCTCCACTTGTGATAAATCCAATTTCATTATCATTATCATCAAAAATCTTATATTCAGCTCTAGGAATTGCTCTATCACTTAACATCAATGGTACTAATTTTTTTTCTATATTAATATCTGAAAGAGATTCCGATCCAATGAATCCTGTATCCATCTTTGTAATCCAAGATAGACCTGCTTCAATAGGATTAATTGATTCATTTAGTTCATGGCCATATAGACAATATCCCATTTCTAGCCTCAGAGAATCTCTACATCCCAAACCAACAGGTCGTATGTCATCTGACGCACCTAATAATTTATTCCATAAATCAATAATTTTATTATTTGATACATATATCTCAAAACCTAATTCACCTGAATAGCCCGTTCGTGCAACAATTGTTCCATCAGCATCTGGCATTAATGTTTCATAATATTTTAATGAATCAATATTTGGGTAAAAACTCTGTAATATATCTCTAGACATGGGACCTTGTATTGCTAATAGACCCGTATCATTTGATATGTCTTTCAATGTTACTCCCTCAAATAAATGCTGTTGAAGCCAAGTAAAAATTTTATCAATATTAGATGCATTAATTACTAACATATAATGATCCGATAAATGATAGATTAAGAAATCATCAAGTATCCCACCATTTTCATTGCATAACGCAGTATATTGCGCTTTTCCAGGCTTTAAAGCATCTATATCATTAATAGTAACCTTCTGTAAGAATTCTTTAGCATTTTCTCCGCTTACAATGAATTCACCCATATGACTTACATCAAATAAGCCAACCTTTGATCTAACATGTTTATGCTCATCGATGATTCCAGTATACTGTAAGGGCATTAAGAATCCTGCAAAAGGAACCAACTTTGCTTTCAAATTACTATGACAATCGTATAATGTTGTTTTGAGAAAATCGCTCATCGAATTATACTTAACACTTTTTTAATGACATCTTCAATATTGCCTTCAAAACTATTTTCTTTTGTTAACTGTTTGATTGCCTTATCAATTTGATTTTTTCTGTACCCCAAAGAAGAAAGTGCAGTATAAATATCATCGTATGTAAAGTTAATCTTTGAAACATCTAAATCTTCTGTAGTGGCTTTATCTTTTGTTATCTTCTCTCTTATATCAAGAATAATCCTTTTTGCAGTCTTGGGACCAATACCCGGAATTAAGCTTAGAGATTTTACATCTTCAGCAACAATATTTTCCTTAAAATGTGCAACAGAAATATTAGAAAGTAAGTTAATAGCTGTTCTTGGTCCAATCCCTGAAACTCCTATCAGCTGGATAAATAAATTTCTTCTATCATGCTCTAAAAAGCCATAAAGCTCCATTAGATCTTCTCTTACATTTAAATAAGTGAGCATAGTAATTTCTTGATTTAAATCAGGAAGTTCTTCATAATCTTTAAGACAAATAGATATATTAAAAACAAGA
>JAYZIW010000043.1:0-17574 GCA_036165075.1 Fidelibacterota bacterium
TTATATACATAATCATTCAGCCCGAATTCTTTAAATAGAATCCTCTGCAATTGAGGGCTAATGCTTTTTTCAACAGGAGAACCTATTAATCCTAAATTCATTGTTGAATTTCCTCCAATATGTTAAAAAATCCAGGTAAGGAAATATCAATACAATCTGTATTATCAATGTCATACTCTCCAAATGCTACAATACTTAATATAATAAATGCCATGGCAATACGATGATCATCAAACGATACAATCCTTGCCATCTTTGTCGGTTTTCCTCCCTCTACAACTAGATTATTTTCTTCTTCGTACGCATTAATGCCAAACAACTGCAAATTCTTGATAATTGCATCCAGCCTGTTACTTTCTTTAAAACGCAATTCCTCTACTTCATGGAATACTGTTTTACCATCTGCAAATGCTGCAATGACTGCTAGAATAGGAATTTCATCAATAACAGATGGAATCATCTGTGCTGGGATGTCACAGCTCTTAATATCAGAGCCAATAAACTGGATATCTCCACAAGATTCTCCATTATTAGTTGTTGGATTAGATACCAATCCTTGCACACCCATTGTTCCCAAAACATCAATAAAGCCTGTACGAGTAGGATTTAATAAAATATTTTTTACTATAAGATTAGAACCTGTCAATAGCACTGCTAAGGCAATAAAAAAGGCTGCAGACGACGGATCAGCTGGAATATTCATTGCAAAAGATTGTAACGGAGAAGAAAGTGGTTTTACTTGTATAGTATCACCTTGTATATTGATATCGGCCCCCATACTATCTAACATGATTTCTGTATGATCTCTCGATTTTCTTAATTCTTTTACATGCGATAAATCCTCTGAACCTAGTCCAGCTAATAGGACTGCTGACTTTACTTGAGCACTTGCAATAGGCATGTTATAGTTAATCCCATGCAATCCACCTGATGCATCAATATGCAAAGGCAATAATCCATCATTTGATGTCACCTTGCACCCCATTTCGGATAATGGCGTTATTACTCGATTCATTGGTCTTGTTGATAACGATGCATCTCCTATTAATGAAAATGAAAGGTGTTGCGAAGACAATAATCCGGTTAATAATCGAGAAGTTGTACCAGAATTGCCACAATCAATAGGTTGTGTAGGATTTTCTAATGTTCTTCCTTTTACTTGGATCTCACCATCATTTTCTTCTATAGAGACTCCACATAGTCGCATTGCATTAATCGTAGACTGTAAATCTTCTCCATCGTTTAGATTTGTAATATGACTGACACCATTTGCAATAGATGCCAACATAATTGATCGATGCGAAATGGATTTATCTCCTGGCAATGAAATAGTAGCGTCCACAATCATTATTTTGTCATTTCCTCTGCTACATTAAATGAAAGCTCTAGTGCTTGATTTGCATTCAGTCTTGGATCGCAATGTGTATGATATCTAGAATTCAAGTCATCGTCACTTAATTTGTATATACCACCTGTACATTCTGTTACATTTTGACCTGTCATTTCTAGGTGCATTCCACCTAAATGACATCCTTTATCTTTTAATATATTAATTGCTTTTGTCGTCTCGTTTAAAAGCGATGAAAAGTCTCGTGTTTTAAGCCCTGATGACGATTTGACAGTATTGCCATGCATTGGATCAGAAATCCATAATACAGATTTCTTATGCTTATTAATTGCTTCTACCAATTGAGGTAAATGGGTATCAATATTGCTTTCTCCGTAACGAAAAATTAATGAGATTTTACCTGGCTCGTTCTTGGGATTAATAATATCAATAATCTTGATAAGCTCTTCCGGATCCAATGATGGACCACATTTAATACCGATAGGATTGCTAATGCCTCTACAATACTCTACATGCGCACTATTTACAAAACGAGTTCTATCTCCAATCCAGATAAAATGTGCTGAAGTACAGTAAATATTATTCGATAATGAATCTTTACGAGTTAATGCCTCTTCATAAGGAAGATGTAATCATTCATGGCTCGTATAAAAATCGACTGTATTTAGATCAATTACTTTTTCAGTATTCACACCTACTGCATCCATAAAATCCAGATATTCGGTAATCTTATTTGCAATTTTTTCGTATGTCCTTCCTTCTTGACTTGCCTTAACAAATCCCATGTTCCATGAGTTCACTTTACGCAAATTTGCAAATCCTCCCTGCGCAAAAGAACGCAACAAGTTCAATGTAGATGCTGATTGGGAATATGCATGCAATAAACGTGCAGGATTAGGATTCCTATCTTTTTCTGTAAACTCTATTCCATTAATGGAGTCTCCGTAATAACTACTGAGTGTTGTTCCGTTCACTGTTTCTGTTTCTGATGATCGTGGCTTTGCAAATTGTCCCGCAATTCTACCTAATTTGATCACAGGAACTTTCATCTTTGATGTAATCACTGCGCTCATCTGTAAAATGACACGAAAAGTATCGCGGATGTTGTTTGCGTTGAATTCTTTAAAGCTTTCAGCGCAATCTCCTCCTTGTACTAAGAAAGCCTTTCCTTCGACTGCTTTTGCTAGCTCTTCCTTTAAATTTTTACACTCTCCAGCAAACACTAACGGAGGAAAAGTCTCTAATCGACCTAATGTTTCATCAAGCTCATCCTGATCTTTGTATTCAGGAATATGTTTTATCTCAAAGCTTTTCCATGAATCTTTTTCCCAATTACTCATTCTTTTTCCTCTACTTTCTTCGATTCTGTAATAATTGATTGATAAATATTTTTTAAGAAATCTGCTTCAATTGCTGAGAATTGTGCATCAATCTTAGCATAGATTGCATCTTCCCTGCCTTGATCTAGTACCGGTAATCCTTCTTGTTTTTTAATATATCCAATCGTTGTTACCGCATCCAATCGATTAATCAACAAATCAAATACTTGACTATCAATTGCATCTATTCTTTCTCTATTTTTCTGTATGTCTTCATTCATAATTACCTCCATATAAACAAAAAACCCTAGCGGGTTATGCTAGGGTTCGTGTAGTTTTTGATATAATCCTATTATTAGGCGCCTACAGTCCCCCTGCTTCTAAAATAATAATAGTTAAAAAAGTTCTTCATTTCATAGAGTTTAAACATGAGTTAATACAGTTAGCAAGGTAAATTAATTATTTTACAAAAATCAATCTACGCATACTGCTATCCTCTTTAATAAAAGACTCTGAAAACTTAAATGGCTTAAATTCTCCTCTATTATAAAGAGAAGTTTGATCGCTGTAATGCGGTGATTTGAATACGCCAGATTGGCCTGTTGGAAGAATACTTAAGCCATTATCAAAATTAGAAAAATCAATCACTCTTCTCATTGATGACCCCGCTCGGACATCAAATGGACTGCTCACGGAATAACTGGCAGCTCTTGGTGTCATTCCAGATCCAGCCATTGGATAAGGACCAACACTAAAATGAATTAATTCTTTCACAAGTGGATCACTATCTAATCGATGACGATAGGTTACTTGATGCACCTGACCCCATGTCAAATCTTTAGGATTGCCATAATTTTTCGTAAGAAAATCATGTGCATCATCAAAAGACTGATTCACGATATCATTTAATGTTTCTTTTTTGTCTGATAGTACATTATCTATCCATAACGATGCCTCTCCATCAAAAATGCTTCGAATAGCTAATGAACGGATATATTTTAAGCTATAAAATGTATCAAAAGAATCTTTCCCAAAACTTTGTAATTCATCCTGAAATAAGTTTTGTATTAAATGAATATAAATGGTGTGAAAAGCTACTGCAGCATGTGAATCTAACGATTCAATTCCATCCCATCCGTTTAAAATATCATACATTTCATCTCCTTTAACAGAGAAGCCTTGTGTATAATTTTCATAGAATAATTTTGAGTATTCTTGAGCAAATGGAGAGGTAATTTCATTCAGAATAGATTTCATATCTTCTACTCCTAATTTGTCATCAATTCTTAATCTTCTATCAATTTGTTCTCCTCTACTAGGATCTGCCCAATATCGAGAAATGTAATAAGGATAATCCTCGTCAATGGTCTTATTATTCCCATTTGATATGTATCCTTTTTCAGGATTATATAAATATGGCATTTCATCAAAAGGGACATATCCTGTCCAATCATGCTTGCTCGTGCTCCCATCAAAAGGCACTAAATGTTCTCCGCCTAATCGGATAGGAACTTTAGAGTTAGGTCTCCATCCAATATTGCCATTTTTATCTGCATAAGTCCAATTTTGTCCAGGTGCTCCAAATAGCTTTGATGCTTCTGAAAATTCATCCCAATTGGTTGCTTTGGCTAGCTTGAATAATGCAGTCGTTTCATCAAATGCATCAAACTCTGTCCATTTAAAAGATATTGCCTTCCCTTTTCCTCTCGCATCAGGATGAATATCGCTAACAATAGGGCCTCTATGGGTTGATCTAATCGTAACAGTTTTTGTGCTTCCAGACTTTAAATGTATTACTTCTTCTTCGATTTCTAAATCTTTCCACTCTCCATCCAATAAATATTGCGTATTGTCATCATTTAGCGTTTCAATATAGAAGTCCATGTCATCGGTCATGACATTGGTAAAACCCCAACCAATGTGGTCATTATGACCTATAACAGGTAATGGAAATCCATAGAGACCATACCCTCCAAAATTATAATTATCACTCTTTAATCTGATTTCATACCACCAAGGAGGCTGTCCATAACTTAAATGAGGGTCATTTGCTAAAAGTGGGAGCCCTGTCTCTGTTTTACTTCCTGACACTACCCATGCATTTGATCCATAACCATCTCTGTCTGTTTTAAGAACATCTCTAATTCTTTTGGTGTCGCTTGCAAAATCTTGATAACTCTTGAGCAAGACATCATTTGAAGCAATGGTAATAAAGTTTTCATTGTAAGATGGTAATATATCATTTAAATAATCCGGCCCTAATTGTTCGCTAATTGCACCAAAAAACAATTCTGAATCCCATCCGCCCTGCAATTCCCATGCCATCATTGTAGACAAAGCAACTATGTCTAATGGCTCAAAAGTTGGTAATTCTTCGATACCTACCAGTTTAAACTCTAATGGATAGTCTGACGGAGACAAAGTCTCTATATAAGCATTAATACCGTAACATGTATCTTCTAGATGTTGTAATGTTTCAGTTGGAATTTTTGATAAACTCTTTTTAGCAATTTTTTCAAATCCAAGTGTACGTAAAAATTTATCTTCTGTAAACAATGTATCATTAAGCACTAAGCTTAGTTCGCCTTTATATGCATATTTCATAAATGCCATTTGGAATAGTCGATCTCTTGCTCCTATATAACCAGCAACCTTAAACATATCAGCATCATTGGAAGCAAAAACACTCGGCACGCCATAGCTGTCGAAATACACTTCAACAGTATCTTGAACGTCTAAACTAGTAATTTCTCCTTCATAGAGAATATCAGCAGGCTTTAGAAAAGAATTGACTGAAAAAACAATAAAACTAGCAATAAGAAATAATAAAATGAATATTCTAGATTGTTTCCCCATGTAAGAACTTAAATATTATTCTTTGAGATATTTAGTAAAAAATTCTGCTGAGAATTTAAATGATTGCTCACGCGCCTCAGCATTCCCTCCCATACTTGGTCCTCGACCAGCACAAGTCATTAGTGCTAACTTTTGCCTTAGAGGGGTATTAATGGGAATATTCCAATATTCACTTAATAATAATGTACCTTCCTCATTCATTGGAAAACGACAATCTCCTAATGTATACCCTTTTTCATTCACTGTGACTTCTGATACTCGATCAAACGAATGATGTGCATTTTCATAAATGGTAATATCAATATTATGTGGTAGTCCACTGGCATGTATTTTATCTATTAATTCTGTACACGCTGCTGCAGGCACCCAATTATCTAGCTCTCCAATAAGAATATGGATAGGAGCAGTACTAAATTGCATATTCTCATTTGGGTATGGATATGCCATACATCCTGGGTAAACGGGCAAATGAGCAGCAAACATAAACTCTCTGTTATTAATCGCATCAATAAGAGGCAACCAAGCAGAATAAAGTGATACACCTCCTCCAAGACTCCACCCTGTAATTCCTGAACGATCAGTATCAATATTAGGATGGGTGCTAAGTGCTTCTAAAGCACGATAACTATCTAAAATTACCATAGCAGTTGTTACCTCAACCTGGCTCCCTACTGTTGATTGTACATCACGGCTATCAAAACTTTGTAATTGAAAGGTTGCAAAACCCATTTCGTGATACATTTTTAAGTATTCTAGGTGATGAGTCCCCCAATTTAAGCTTCCTGCAACTCCAATGATTAGTGGATATTTTTCATCAGGATTGTAGTTGTTTGGCAAGGTCAATATGCCAAAGACTTCCTGCACTTCTTGATTTTCTAAATCCATAATAATTTCCTCAAAAGAAAAAGGATTTGCACTGTTGAATGTGATGGTTTCTTTGTTGGTCTCTTGTGCAATTACAACAGATAACATCACTATAAAAATATATCGTATCATTTTTTCTCCAAAAGTTGTAAATAAGACTTAAATAACAGTCCGCCGCCGCCGCTATATCCTACTAGTTCACCGCCACTACCTACTACTCTGTGGCAAGGGATGATAATAGGAATACGATTAGCGCCACTTGCTCTTCCAACTGCTCTTGCTGCCTTAGGTTGATTAATTTTTTCTGCTACTTCCTTATAACTTTTTGTTTTACCGTATGGAATCTTAGAAATTTCTTCTAAAACATTCTTTGTAAAATTACTTCCATCAACATGTAATGGGATATCAAACTTTTTTAATTTTCTCTTAAAATAACTATTCAACTGATTTTGAACATCTTTTGCAAACTTAGACGATTTTCCTTCATTTATTTTCAGCGATAATTGTCGATTCATTAAATCCTTCTTTTCATCAGAAAAAGTTAATCTATGTAACGTGTTTTCTATGTAAGATATTTTAAAATAGAAATGCAGGTGATCAACTTGAAAAATCTTATGTTGCATAAAAATGCTATCCTAGTCTAACAGCTGTACCGTAAATAAATATTTCCGATGCCCCTGCTTGTAGCATCGATGTGGTAAAGCGTACGCCAACAATAGCATCCGCATTTAATTCCTCGGCGCGTAATTTCATTCTATCCATCGCTTGCTCTCGCGATTCGGCCATCAACTTCGAGTATTCTGTAATTTCTCCACCCACTAGATTTCTAAATCCTGCTAGAATATCTTTTCCTACATGTCTTGCTCGAATAGATTGCCCACTCACAACACCTAACACATTGGTTATATTCCTATTTGAAACTTTCTCTTGGGTTGTAATAATCATTCATCAATCTCCTTTGAATAATAGTCATCATCTTTATTATTTAATCTCTCTTTAAGTACTTTAACAAACAAAACTAGTAATCCACTATAAATTAAAATAACAAGCAGTCCTTCAGGATAAAATTGTTCAATTTCTTTGAGGGTTAAGTAAGAGCCAAGAAGATAAAATAGTCCTATAAGTATGTAACCTAATTTTTCCATATTTAACTAATTTAAGTAGTTTATTATGAAAAAGTATAATATTATCGAATTGTCGTGACCAAGAAACAATTATATATCGTTATTGCAATTATGGCATGTGCTATAGGCGCCCTTTCTTATCAGTATTATACTACACATAAAAGTCTTGAAGACTACAAAGACTACTATAAAAAAGTAGCGGTTCTTTACATTCAAGAAATTATGGAAGTACCAGAATTAAAAGCGCCAGATCCTGAAAATAGACCCATAACCACAATAGACCTGGAGACCAATATATTACAATTTCAAGATTTAGAAGGAAATGAGTTTTCTTTAAGAGATTTTGAAGGAAAAACTCTCTTTATCAATTATTGGGCAACATGGTGTAATCCGTGTCTAGCAGAAATGCCAGCAATGGCTGAATTATATGAAGAGTTTAAAGATAACGAAGATATTGTGTTTTTATATCTCTCAAAAGAAGACATGGATGTAATTACAGACTATATACCAAAAGATGAATCATTGCAAAAATTGCCTTTATATAAGGTTATTACCGATGATGAGCTTTTCAAAACAAGAGGAATTCCAACTACATTCATCGTTGATAGATCTGGTGAAATACTGGTTGAAGATGTGGGATCTGCTTCATGGAACGATGAAGAGGTTATCAATTATCTACGAAGTATTATTTAAAGTAAAATGAAAAAAAATATTACTATCAATATGAAAAATGACTTTCCTTATTTTGGAAATGGTATTGATTTTAAAGAAAGTATTTTTGGATTAGAGTTTGACGCTGCTCTTATTCAGCAAACATCTGAATTAATTTGGCAACCTAATTCCACGCTCCCTTATAGCAGCCTAAAGCCTTTACCAGACCCTTTTACTAGCATTAGTGATATTGCAAGTGAAATGGCTGTTCATAACCATGGAAAAAAAGGTCTTATTGGAAAAAAACAGCTATTGGATGAAGTCTTGTTACTAGATGATAGCTTGATGGATCATTTTATAGTACATGTTAAGCAACATATTGATAAGCCTACTAAAGAATCTGCACAACTTATTGCAGACATACGATGTTGGACATCTTGGTTAGCAAATGGCATTAAAATTGAACCGCTATTTAATGGAGAAAAAAAAGCATGTTCTT
The DNA here is from genome assembly GCA_036165075.1 of Fidelibacterota bacterium. GTDB lineage: Bacteria > Fidelibacterota > Marinisomatia > Marinisomatales > Marinisomataceae > Marinisoma. The sequence continues at coordinate 8,662 of JAYZIW010000043.1, forward strand.
TTATACCTTGGCCACTATCTGGATTATTGCTTTTATCGTCAAGAATTATAGGACAACAAGCTGAATTTGAATATGCAGCAGATTACGTGTTACGATCAGGAATATTACCAGATTATAATCTAAAAAACTTCGATAATATGAAAGATAATGTTGATTATATCAGATCAATTAAGCCTGTGGTTGCCTTTCATGATTTTGATGGCAATGAACAAGGATTTAGAATGACACATCTTGCAATGGAGCGCACATCAAGAATGATGATAGAAAATTCATTAGATGCGATTAATGGAAATAATATGAATGATAATCTTGAAAAGATAGAGCTGGCTTTAAAGCAATCAAATCAGATTTTTAATTGTATGTGGGAAGTCAGTGAACCTATGCTATACAACAAAGAGGTTCGTATTTTTATTCAGGGTCTCTATGGTAATCAAGGAAGCATATATGATGATAAAGGGTTATTTTTTGAAGGATGTGGTGACACCCATAGCGATGTACATAATAAGAAGGGTTGCTATGTAGAGAATCTTCATGGACAAACAGGTGCCAATAGCTCTTATCACCCTCTGGCAGATGAAATCACAGGAGTAGGTAAGCATACGCATGCATACGTATGTGATAACAATGTAGACACATGTATTATTGAGAATATTTTAAGCAAAGGATTTTTAACTGATGATGATCTCCCGTGCGATTGTGAGATTGATTCTTTGACAAAACTTCTTAAATCATTTAGAGTAGGCTATAGACCTCCTGCTCATCATGCAATGATTGTGAAAACGAGTCAAGCCTTGCAAAATTCTTCTTATTTTAGCACTATTGAATCTGATGAGCATCTAAAAAAGCGCATGGCGAGTTGTGTGAGATGGATTATTCAACATCGTATCGATCATTATAAAATGGTTGTAGCGTATATCTTAAGAGCGCCTGATCCATACAGACATCAAACCAAAGCTAAAGGTACAGGAGGAAGCCCTACTCCTTCATTTCTTCCAAAAATGTTCACCAATACGATTGATCGATTAGATGAGTTGGTAGGTGATGCTAATCTAGCTTGGGCAGATGAAATAATTGCTATTACCGATGGGCATAAAAATTCGATGGAACAATTTAAGAAGATTGCATTGCGAGCTGAGAAAAAAGATCATCAAAAAAATCGATCTTTATCCTAATCTAGTTTTGAATATTATCAGATAAATGCTCCATTAAGAAGCTAATTATCTTTCTATATGCATGGTTATAGTTTGCCCGACCGTCAATTTTTGTCTCTTCAGAAGTTAAAAAATTATTATTACCTAAGCCATGATGAGCATTAGGATATATAAACATCTCCATATGCTTACCTTTTTCTGCATATGCTTTAGCTAATTGAAGAGAATGTTGATGATGCACATTGTCATCTGCATTACCATGTATTTGAAGTAAAAAACCTTTGGCCTTATCAACATGAGTTAATACAGATGCATTTTTATATCCTTCAGGATTTTCATCAACAAGACCCATATATCTTTCTGTCCAAATCGTATCATACAATAAAGGATCTACATTTGGAGCACCTGATACACCTGCTTTAAAATAATCACTGCCTAAAGTCATGCACATATTTGTCAAATATCCTCCACCGCTCCATCCCCATATTCCAATATTATCTCCATCAACATAGGTTAAACTTTGTAAGTATTTAGCTGCAGCAATATGGTCAATGACAAGATATTTTCCATAATCTCCATAGGCAAAGTCTTTGAAGGCTTTTCCTCTACCTCCCGTTCCCCTATTATCAAAAGAGAAAATAATAAAGCCTCTTTGTGCAAAATATTGATGAAAAGAATGTCTAGCGACTCCCCATCTATTGTTTACCATCTGCGATCCAGGTCCGCCATAATTATAAAGAATAACTGGGTACTGATTCATAGAATCAAAATTATGGGGTAATGTAATGATACCGTTTAACCTAGTACCATCATCAGTAAATATATTTACGTGCCTAGGATATGTAAAACCATAAGCATCAAATTTACTTTTATCTGTACTTGCTAGCGTTCTTTTGATTACACCAGAATTTGATCTTACGACTGTTTTAGGAGCTCTGGTAAAACTAGAATGGGTGTCAATAAAATAGTTTTTTGTTGGAGAAAAAGAAGCAGAATGACTTCCTTCCTCCTTTGTAAGTCTTTTTAATCTTGAACCATTAAATCTAACAGAATAGACATGATTTTCCATCTCAGACTCTTTTTTTGCATTGAAATAAATAATCTCATTTTCTTCATCAATAGCATTGATTCCATTGACTTTCCAATTACCTCTAGTTATTTGATTAATAAATCTTCCATCTGTACGACTTCTATAAATATGCTTAAATCCATCACGCTCAGACATCCAAATAATCTCTCCATTATTTAGTATATCAATAGTAAAAACGCCTGACATTCCAAAAAAATCGAATGCATCAATCCACGTATCGTTTTTGTCATTTAATACTAATGTATTTTGATTTGTGTCAATATCATGTCTATACAATTTCCAGTCATTTTGTTTTCTGTTTAGAGTAGTAATAAAGAAATTATTACTATTCCTTTGCCACAAGATATTAGGAATGTAATAAGAATCTTGTGGTAAAGTACGGATATCAGATTGTTGATTGACAATATCTATCAACCCAATTGAAACTTCAGGATTATCTTCTCCTGCCTTAGGATAATATATATATTTAACTGTTGGATATTTTGTTTCATAATCAATGAGTGGATATTTTCTTACCATAGACTGATCTTCTCTGCAATATGCTATATATTGACTATTTGGACTCCATCTATATGCGTCATAGCTACCAAATTCCTCCTCATAAACCCAACCAAAATGACCATTTAGAATTGTTTCACTTCCATCGAAGGTTAATTGAGATTCTTCAAGGGTTTTTAGTGAATATATATAGAGATTATTATCATTTCTTACATAAGATACATGCTCACTGTTTGGAGAAAATTTTACATTACGCAGACTATCTGGTTGATCAGATACCGGCTGAATGCTACCAGTATTAATATCATATACATGATAAGTACCATACGATGAATGTCTCCAAATTCTAACATTATTAGTTTTAAGCAATAGTTTTGTTTGATCGCTACTAAAAGTCGTACTAAATCGACCTAGCGTTTCAGAGTTTATAGAAAAAGCTTTAGTAGTATCATCCGAAGCAATATTGTATTTATAAAAATGCTTTCCCTCTGAGTCAGATTTAGAAAAGTAATAAGCATCTTCTCCATTTACCCAATCAGATCTACTAATACCTGACGAACTAAAGGTTCGATTAAAAATATCCTCTAGCTCAATTGTCTTTTCTTGAGAAATGCCAAGCGTAAATAACAATGTTATTAATAAAAAATACATGAAACAATAATAGCGAGTTTTTGAAAGAAAATCACGTAAATACTTTATGTAAATAGTTTTGCTTTAGCATTCATGCTTATATAAATTCCATGCTTATGGGTGTTATTACAAATATGCGCAGTCGAATGCAAGTAGTGATGTGGACTATTTTAGTTCTCTTCGTTATAAGTATGGCTATTGGTGGTCTTGTAGGTGGAGCTAGTATTGGTGACATCTTTGGTCAACAAAATGGTAATCATATTGGATCGCTCAATGGCAAGCCTATTTTATATGAGGATTTTAATCGTTTAGTTAATGCAGAAGTCACAAGATTGCAATCTCAATCCACGCAAGATATATCAGATGAAGATAGAGAGTATATTAGGGCGGTAGTATGGGAAAGAATTATACAAGATTTATTGATTCAAGAACAAATTGAAGAAAATAATATTGTAATAAGCGATGAAGAGGTTCTTTATCAGCTCAAGAATAATCCTCCTGCGTTCTTACAAGGCAGTGCTGCTTTTCAAACTGATGGACGATTTGACTTAGAAAAATATATGGATGCAATTCTTAATCCAGGACAATTAGATTGGCGCCCAATCGAAGAATTTATGAGAGATATATACCTCCCGAACTATAAACTTCAACAATTAGTCGTTAACAGTGCATCTGCTTCAGAACAAGATATCATAGATAGCTATAGAAAACGATTTGTAAACTATAGAATTGAGATACTACATATTACAGATAAAGTTCTGGATGGTGCTTCTAAAGACTTCTTTGATAGTATGATGTCAGGCAGACCTACCGAGCAAGAATTAACTGAAATATACAAAAAAAATATTGAAGATTATAAACAACCAGAAATGCGTTATATGAAATATGTTAAATGGCCTATAGTTTCTAGTTACAATGACTCGTTACGTATAAAACTTGAAGCTGAAAATCTAATGTATCGCATTAAACAAGGTGAAAATTTTGCTGACATAGCAAATGCTTATACAGAAGATCCTAGCAATAATATAGTAGGTTCTGATGTACTAAAAGGTGGAATGCTTGGGTGGTTTGGAAAAGGGCAAATGGTATCAGAGTTTGATAAGGCAGCTTTTGAGACTAATAAAGGTGATTTAGTTGGTCCTGTTTTAACAAATTTTGGCTATCACGTTATTAAAATAAATGATAAAAGAACATTAGAAGATGGTACAGAACAAGTCAATGCCTCGCATATCTTACTATCCATATCTCCAGGCAAAGATACTGAAAGTGATTTACGTGATATGGCTAGTATCTTTTCTTTAGATGCACAAGAGAGTGGATTTGCTGAACTTGCTGATTCCTTAGGTATGGTTATTGGCGATGCAAGTGGAGTACAGAAAGAATCAATATTTATTCAGGATATTGGAGTTGCAAGAGATGCTGTAAGATTTGCATTTAACAGTAATCTAGGTGATATCTCTGATGTGGTAAGCAATGATAACTATGCGCTCATATTCTATTTAGATTCTATATCAGAAGAAGAAACTATGAGCTTTGATTCGGTTAAAGAAGAATTAGAGGTAGAATATTTAGCAGCAGCTAAAAAAGAAAATATTAAGAATATTGCACAAGAAATTTCAAAAGATTTTAACGATGGTGCTGTATCACTATCAGATATCTCAAAAGATAACCCTGACTTTGAGTACGTATCAGAAGATAGCGGAAATTTAGTAGGAAGTTTTGAGTCAATTGGAAAAAGTAATTATTTAGCCGGTGCACTACTTAATGCCAATGCAAATGATACATTTGGTCCACTTCCAACGATAAGAGGTCAGGCTTTTATTAAAGTATTAGAGATTGATGAAATTAATGAATCAGATTTTGAAGAAAAGAAAGAGTCGTTAAAATTTAGCTTGATTATCCAAAGACAGAATTTGATTTGGGGTCATTGGTTGCAAGCGCTTCGTGATGAATCTGATATTGAAGATTATCGTTTTGATTTCTATTAAAGCTCTCTAAAAGTACCCAACTTGTCATATCTCGCTACCCTAGAATCTAAATGAGTAGCCATATATGACAAATCAAAAGAATTGATTTCATTAATAATAGCATTTTTAACAATTAGAAGAGTTTCATCAAAATGACGATGTGCTCCACCTGTTGGCTCATAAATAATCATATTGCAAATATCATGCTCAACTAGATCCTTAGGCGTTAACTTTAATGCTTCAGCTGCTTCTGGAGCTTTGGTAGAATCTTTCCATAAGATTGATGCACAGCCTTCTGGACTAATTACTGAAAACCAGGTATGTTCTAACATTAACATTTTATCACATAGCCCAATTCCTAAGGCTCCACCACTAGCACCTTCTCCAATAACTATAGAAAGAATAAATGTATCAATAGAAGCCATTTCTTTTAAATTGTTTGCAATAGCATAACCTTGACCTCTTTCCTCTGCTGCAATACCTGGATCAGCCCCTGGAGTATCAATTAAAGTTATAATAGGTAAATTAAATTTCTCTGCTATCTTCATAACGCGTAATGCTTTTCGATAACCCTCCGGTTTCATCATTCCAAAATTTCTATGCAGATTTTCTTTTGTATTTCTACCTTTCTGTTGTCCTATGATAGCAACACGATGTTCGCCAATTGTACCTATTCCTGCTACTACAGCATGATCATCAGCAAATGCTTTGTCTCCATGGAGTTCGATAAAATCATCGCACCAAGCGTTAATATAATCCAAAGTATAAGGTCTATTGGGGTGTCTAGCGAGCTGCACTGTTTCCCAAGCGTTTAAATCTGAAAAAATCTCTTTTTCTTTTTCAGCTCTTTCTATCTTTAGTTGATTTAGTTTCTCAGACTCAGAATCAATAGATATTAAATTTTCAATATCATGATCAAAATCTTTTAAAGATTTTTCGAAAGTTAAATAATGTTTCTTCATCTATTTTTTTGTTCTAAATAATCTCCAAAATCCAAATAACCAAACCTTGAATACTGCTTCAATCATTACATTCTTACTCATTTTAGATTCACCAACAGTACGATCTGTGAATACTATTGGATGTTCAACCAATTTACAAGATTTTTGGTAAGCTCGGAATGATGTTTCAATTTGAAAACAATAACCTTGTGATGAACTTTCATTGAAGTTAATTAAGCGTAATGTTTCTGATCTCCACCCCTTAAATCCTGCAGTTAAATCCTTAATAGGCACTCCTGTAATCATTCTTGCATAAAGATTAGCAAAATAACTGATATAGAGTCTACTGATTGGCCAATTTATAACTCTTAAGCCACCATCATACCTACTTCCTATAACTAAATCATAATCATCTAAAAGATTGAATATAGCTGGAACTTCAATTGGATCGTGAGATAAATCAGCATCCATCTGAATAATCTTGTCATATTTATTATCTAATGCCCAATTAAAGCCATGGATATAGGCTGAGCCTAGTCCATTTTTTTTAGCTCTTTTTTCTATAAAAACCTTTTCTTTGTTATGGTTTCTGACAATTTCGGCTGTATTATCCGGAGAATTATCATCCACGACTAAGATATCGAGATTTGTATCTAGATTCAAAAGTATATCAATAATCTTGATGATATTTTTTGATTCATTGTAGGTAGGAAGTATGACTAATTTTTTCATTAATTTATTTGCAATGTTTTAGAAAATAATTCCATTTGTTTCATATAAAATGCTTTTTTCCCGCCTGGATTAAAAACCATATAAGTAATATAGAATGTTCTATCAGACTCATAATCATAAAATAAGTATCCTACAAATGGACCACCTTTTGCTTCATCTATAGATTCCCATAATCCAGATAATCTATAGGCTGCATCTTCTCTATAATCTACCCAATCAATTGATAAGAATTCTTTATTATATTGCTGTGATTTAAAGAATGTTTGAGGAAAATTATTAGCTACATACATTGCATCTTCTTCAGAAAAATAATTGCCATCCCTCCATTGTATAGCAATCCATCTAAAAGGCATTTCTTGACCAATCCAAACAAAGTTTGAGTCTGGATTATTTCTAATCATCTCCCAGCCCCAGGGCAAATTAATTGTCCATTCATAATCTAATAATAATTGAGCTTCTAGCTCTTCTTGGCGTTTAGATGTCAAAAAGTATTGTGACTGTTTTTTGTCAAAATTCTGATCAAATTCATTTTTAATCGAATCTCCATTCTTGAGCAAATATTCTTTAATATCACTTGTTTTTGCACCGCTCAATATCATAAATAATTGGTTTTTAGCAAACTGGTCTCTCGATAAAATAACGGGGTTATTTTCCAGTGTATTATTAAATGCTTTCTTGCCCAACAATTCTCTAACTAGCTTAGTTGCAGGATTAAGCTCATAATCTCCAATAGAAGCAATAATTAGATTGGTCTGGGTTTTTAGGGCATCATAGCTACTTGGGTCTGCAAACTTAACATTATAAAATGGCTCTGGTGCAGGCGTAAGCAATGTGTCATTAAATACGATAGAAAGTAAACTTCTTATATCATCCCTGTCTTCCTTTGCAGCAAGGACAACAAGATCATCATTTGCACCTATTGCATCCTTTTTTATATCACAACCTATAATTGCTATACAAAAAACAAAAATGCTTAGATATTTAACTATTATTTTCTTTTCTATTAGACCGTTCATATAAAAATACCATTACTAAAGTTAATAATAGAAAAATAATCATTGGTTCCCATGTTAAAAAGGGATACCTAATAAATCTTTCGCTTGCTGTAACTGGTGGCTCTATGGGCGTATTGTCAGTGCTTATATTGGCTGCATACTGAATAGATGTAAATCCATGAGGATTATGATAGCTAAAAAATAATTCTTTCATTCCAGATGAAGAATAATTGTTTTCAATACCTTGCATGAATGTAAGTCCATTTTGATCACGCACTTTCTCTAGCGTTATATTGCCCGCATCGGCAATAAAATCTTTTGCTGCAAATGGTATTTGGAAGCTGATGATTAATGCATTGACGCTAGCAGCAGACTTAAATGAGTATAAAAAATCTCTAGGACCTGGATTATTTATGAATTTATCTAAAAATAAATAAATAGTATGATTTCCATCCTGTTTTATTGTAGTCAAAGTATTGTTATCTATTTCTATAATTTTTTCAAATTCAGATTCGTTATGTGATATTGTATACAACACAGAATCAATACCGCTAGGTATCTGAAAATCATACTGTGATATAGAGTCAGAATCAAATTTATACTCTATTGCTACTCCAGGATATGAAAACTCTGGATATACAGTTACAGATAAAGTATCAATTGTAGATTGCCCAAAAATTGTTCCTAAAAATAGGATAGAAAGCATTATTTTTTTCATATGCTAAGTTAATTGAAAAATAACAAATATATCATAAAATGAATGAGTAATAGCAGTAATACCAAAACCTCTGTTAATGTATAAGATACCTAACAATATTCCAGCAATAAATCGAATTGTGAATGCTTCCTGACTAAATGATTCTGTGCCCATAAAATGAAATAGAGAAAACAAAATTGATGAAAGCAATA
>JAYZIW010000044.1:0-11912 GCA_036165075.1 Fidelibacterota bacterium
TAAGACTTAGATTAAAACTATCAACTCCTTGATTAATATCTTTCTCAATGATGGAGATATTATTCCCTGTATTAATTTTAAAAATATTAAAAGATGAAATTCTCAAATCTTTGCTATTTTTATCATATAGATTCACAATTTCAATTGGATTATCAAAATTTACTCCTTTTTTAAATTCAAAATATTTTCCAGTTTTGACAGTAGATAGTCCAAGATGGAAAAAAGCTTCTTTTTTAAAATTAGATGATGTCGCACACAAGCTATTATCATTTAATGTTTCTATATCTGATATAGATATATCATCTTTATAGATAAAATCATTCAGTGATTCTTCTGATAATTCTCCATTAATAAAACATAAAGTATATGGATCTTGATATTGATCAATTGATAAATCTTTATCGTAGCTACTATCTGATTTGTATTTTTTCAAGTGCTTACTTGATGAGAATTTCCAATTTTCAAGTTTTTTGGATGGATATCCTAATTCTTCAAATTGATCATGACTATCTTGTTGTATTTTTTTTAACATATTTTTATTTCACAAGCCATGAGTAGCCTTTTTCTTCCACTTCCTTTGCAAGATTTATATCTCCCGACTTTACAATCTTGCCATCAATCATAATATGGACCACATCTGGCTTAATATAATTCAATAGTCGTTGATGGTGAGTAATAATTAGAACAGAATTATTATCATTGTTAAATTCATTAACCCCTTCTGCAACGGTGCGTAATGCATCAACATCTAATCCAGAGTCTGTTTCATCTAAAACAGCAAATTGAGGATTAAGCATTAATAATTGCAAGATTTCACTTTTCTTTTTCTCTCCTCCTGAAAATCCATCATTGATAGATCTTTTTAAGAACGAATCATCTAATCCAAGATGCGATAATATTTTTTTAGCATTAGCTAGAAATTCAACAGCATCTACTTCATCTTTACCAGCGTGCTTATTATGCGCATTTAATGCTGCTCTTAAAAAATATGCCATACTCACTCCTGGTATAGCTACTGGGTATTGAAAGCATAGGAATAATCCTTGAAGTGCTCTGTTTTCAATACTCATTTCTGTAATATCATTCCCATTCATTTCAATGGAACCACCATCGACTTCATATGCTTCGTTTCCTGCAATAACATTAGCTAATGTACTTTTTCCTGAGCCATTACGACCCATGATCACATGAACTTCTCCTTTAGAAATTTCTAAATTTATTCCATTTAAAATCTGTTTATCTTCTACTGATGCTTCTAATTTTTTAATCTTAATCATTATTACCCCACGCTATTTTCTAATGTTACTTCAATTAATTGTTTTGCTTCTACTGCAAATTCCATTGGTAGTTCAGCAAATACTTCTTTACAGAATCCATTAACAATCATAGATACTGCATCATCCAGGTTAATACCTCTTTGATTGCAGTAAAATAATTGATCTTCACCTATACTGGATGTCGTTGCTTCATGTTCCATTTTTGCAGTTGGATTTTTAACATCAATATATGGAAAAGTATGTGCATCGCATTTGTCACCAATCAATATAGAGTCACATTGTGAAAAATTTCGTGCATTTTCTGCATTTTTCAGAATTTTAACTCCACCTCTATATGTATTTTGTCCCTCTCCAGCTGATATTCCTTTAGAAATGATTGTACTTTTCGTGTTTTTCCCAATATGGATCATTTTTGTTCCAGTATCAGCTTGCTGTTTATGTTTTGTTACTGCAACAGAATAAAACTCTCCAACGCTATCATCGCCCTGCATAATTACACTAGGATATTTCCATGTCACTGCAGATCCAGTTTCTACTTGAGTCCAAGAAATTTTAGATCTATCTCCAACACATTTTCCTCTCTTAGTAACAAAGTTATAGATTCCACCTTTACCATCTTTATCCCCAGAGTACCAATTTTGAATTGTAGAGTACTTTATTGTTGCATCTTTATGTGCTACCAATTCAACGCATGCTGCATGTAATTGATTTTCATCACGCATTGGGGCTGTACATCCTTCTAAATAGCTAACATGACTACCTTCATCTGCTATAATAAGCGTTCTTTCAAATTGACCTGTATTGGCTGCGTTAATTCTAAAATACGTAGAAAGCTCCATCGGACAGCGCACGTTTTTTGGGATATACACAAAAGATCCATCGCTAAATACTGCTGAATTTAATGCAGCAAAATAGTTATCTGTACGAGGAATGACTGATCCTAAATATTTTTTCACTAATTCAGGGTGCTCAATGACTGCTTCCGAGAAAGAACAAAAGATAATTCCATGCTTTGATAATTCTTTTTTAAAAGTTGTTGCTACAGATACACTATCAAATACAGCATCTACTGCAACACCTTCAAGACGTTTTTGTTCATTCAATGAAATACCTAATTTATTATATGTTTCTATAATATCTGGATCAACATCATCAAGACTTGCATTTTTTTTATGTTTAGGAGCTGCGTAGTAACTCAGTGATTGGTAGTCAACAGGAGTATAATCGACTTGAGCCCATGTAGGCTCTTCCATTTTTTGCCAGTTTTTGTATGCTTTTAGCCTCCAATCCAATAACCATTGAGGCTCTTTTTTTAATTGAGAAAGTCGAGTAATGACATCTTCATTTAAACCAGGTTCAAATGTAGTTTGTTCAATATCGGTTGTAAAACCATATTTATACTCTTGATCCAGGGTTGAATCAATAATTTTTTGATTTTTATCAATCATTACGCTGAAAAGCTAATACCACACCCGCATGTTCGTTCGGCATTTGGATTATTAACTTTAAACCCTCCATTTAATAAATCGTTGGAAAAATCTATCTCGCATCCTCTAACATAAATCCAACTCTTCACATCACAAAAGATTTGAATACCATGACTTTCATATACTTTATCAAATTCTTTTTTCTCTCCGTCAAAAGTAATATTATAAGACATTCCTGAACAACCTCCCGTATCAATAGCAACACGAATACCTTTTGTTGATGGTTCCTCGCTTTTCATGATATTTTTAAGTCGAGTGGCAGCTTTTTCTGTGATAGTAATAGGTTGTTCTATATTTTTTTCATTTTCCATATTAGAAACCAAGTTTTTGCTTTCCTTCTTCTGTCATCATTTCAGGACTCCAAGGTGGATCAAATGTAATCTCTACATTTACATTAGTCATATGTTCTAATGTTGCAATTTTGCTTTTTATATCTTCTACCATATACTGACCCATTGAACATCCTGGTGTAGTTAATGACATAGTAATATCTACACCAAACTTATTTTTTGGCTGTTCATATATCTTTAAGTCATAAATCAGTCCAAGATTCCAGAGATCAATAGGAAGCTCAGGATCATTGCACTGTTTTAGTATCTCAATGATGCTATTTTTTATATCTTTCATAACAGAAAAAAAATTTAACCTATAGAACCTTTATGTCCTATGATTTTAGGAAATATTTATTAATTCCTATACTCGTTGCTTACTTTATTTCCGTAATGTAAATTGATGTTCATTTGAGGACAAAGATGAGTAAGAAATCTAAATTAGAAACAGTCGATAATGTAACGATTCGATTTGCCGGTGACTCCGGAGATGGGATGCAGTTAACAGGGGGAAGGTTTACTCAAACCTCTGCAATTATGGGGAATGATTTGAGCACTTTACCAGATTTTCCTGCTGAAATTCGTGCACCCGCTGGTTCTTTAGCTGGCGTAAGTTCCTTCCAGATACATTTTAGTTCTCAAGAAATTCATACTCCTGGTGAGAAGCCAGATGTGTTAGTGGCAATGAATCCCGCTGCGTTAAAGGTTCACTTAGAAGACTTGACTCCAGGAGGAACATTAATTATTAATAAAAATGCATTTACTTCAAAAAATTTAAAACTAGCTGGATATGAAAGTGATCCTACAGAAGATGGATCTTTAGAGGATTATTATTTAACCCATTTTATTGAAATGAATAAGCTCGTAGAGTTAGCATGCGAAGGAATCGATTTAGCACCAAAATTAATTGATAGAACAAAAAATCTATGTGCTCTAGGAGTGCTATTCTGGATTTATGATAGACCTTTAGAGCCAACTATTGAATGGTTGAATCAAAAATTTAAATCTAAACCAGATATTATTGATGCAAATGTTAAAGCGTTGCATGCAGGATATAACTATGGAGAGACAGCTGAGATATTTACAACAAGATATGTTGTAGAAAAAGCGGAATTACCAGTTGGAAAATATAGAAATATCAATGGAACGCTAGCGTCATGTTTAGGGTTATTAACTGCTGTAGAAAAAAGTGGTCTTAACTTAACCTTTGCAGGCTATCCAATAACCCCAGCAAGCAATATTCTCCATACACTTGCTAACTGGAAAAGTTTTGGTATAAAGACATACCAAGCTGAGGATGAAATTGCTGGTATAGGAGCAGCATTAGGAGCAGCATTTGGTGGATCACTAGGGGTTACTGCATCATCTGGACCGGGTATCGCACTAAAGGGAGAATTTTTAGGATTAGCATTGATTACTGAACTACCATTGGTAGTTATCAATGTGCAAAGAGGTGGACCAAGTACTGGATTGCCTACAAAAACTGAGCAGTCGGATTTATTTCAAGCTATGTATGGAAGAAATGGAGACGCACCAGTCCCAGTTATTGCTGCAACCACTCCAGGAGATTGTTATTATACCGCATATGAAGCGTGTAGAATTGCAGTAAAATATATGACCCCAGTAATGATGTTAACAGATGGATACTTAGCTAATGGTTCAGAGCCATGGATGATTCCTAACACAGATGATTTAGAAGATTTTAATGTAGAGTTTGCCAAAGAAAATGATTCAGATGAAGAACAACATTTACCATACAAGAGAGATAAAAAGACCTTGGCAAGAAATTGGGCTATTCCAGGAACAAAAGGTTTAGAGCATCGTATTGGAGGAATTGAAAAACAAGATGTAACGGGTAAGGTGAACTATGATGCAGATAATCATGAGCATATGACTTTAACTAGAGCTCAGAAAGTAGCAAATGTTGCAAATGAAATACCAACAACTAAAATTTATGGTGAAGAAAAAGGGGATTTATTAATTTTAAGTTGGGGTAGTACTCATGGAGCTTGTAAAACTGCTACAGAAAAGTTATTAGAAGAAAAATTATCAGTAGGACATGTTTCATTAAAATGGATTAATCCACTGCCTAACGATTTAAAGAAGATTTTATCTAATTACAAGAACGTGTTAATACCTGAAATAAATACAGGACAACTAAGTCAGATTATACGTGCAAAATATTTAGTTGATGCAGTAGGATTGAATGAAATCCAAGGAAAGCCACTAGGCACTTCAACTATTATAGCAAAATCAAAGGAGCTACTTAAATGAGCGATAAGCCTTTATTGAAAAAATCTGATTTTCAATCAGATCAAGCAATTCGTTGGTGTCCAGGATGTGGAGATTATGCAATCTTAGCTCAAACTCAGAAAGTGTTTCCTGAAATTACTGATAAGAAAGAAGATACAGTTTTTATATCTGGTATAGGATGCTCAAGCAGATTTCCATACTATATGAACACATATGGTTTTCATACTATTCATGGCAGAGCTCCAACAGTAGCCAGTGGTTTAAAATTAGCTAATCCTGATTTATCAGTTTGGTTAGTTACTGGAGATGGAGATGGATTGTCAATTGGTGGAAATCATCTGATTCATTTATTAAGAAGAAATATTAATGTGAATGTGATGTTGTTTAATAATAGAATTTATGGATTAACAAAAGGACAATATTCTCCTACCTCAGAACAGGGAAAAGTCACATATTCTACTCCTATGGGATCATTAGACTATCCTTTCAAGCCTACTCAACTTGCTCTTGGTGCACAAGGATCTTTTGTAGCTAAAACGATTGATAAAGAATTAAAACATTTACAAAGTATTATAAAAAGAGCACATGAACATAATGGAACAGCATTTATTGAAATTTATCAGAATTGTAATATCTTTAATGATGGTGCTTTTGCAAATTTAACTGATAGAGATACAAAAGCTGAACAACTTCTATATCTTGAAAATGGTGAACCAATGATTTTTGGATCTGAAAAGAATAAAGGAATTTATTTAGATGGGACTAAGCCAAAAGTTGTAGAAATAGGAAAAAAATATTCAATCGAAGATATTTTAGTTCACGATGAATCTGATCCTTTTATAGGATCTATACTCTCTAATTTTACTGCAAATAAAGATTTCCCTGAACCTCTAGGAGTATTATTTTGTGAAGAGAGAGCAACGTATGATGATCTGATGTCAAATCAGATGGAAGAGGCAAGTAAGCAAAAAGGCAAAAGCTTACATGACTTACTACATGCTGGAGATACATGGGAGGTTAAATGACAAAGTTTAGAACCGAAAAAGATAGTATTGGTCAAATAAAAGTACCTAAAAATGCTTATTTTGGAGCACAAACTCAAAGAGCTATTGAAAATTTTCAAATCGGATGGCCAATGGAGTTTAGTCTTATACTGCCATATATCATTATTAAAAAAGCTGTAGCAATGGCTAATCATTCTCAAAAAAAAATATCAAAAAAATTATCTAACGCTATTATAAAAGCATGTGATGATATTATTGACCATCCAGAAAAATTTCTTGATCAATTTCCTGTACCAGTATTCCAAACAGGAAGTGGAACTCAGACTAATATGAATGTAAAT
The DNA here is from genome assembly GCA_036165075.1 of Fidelibacterota bacterium. GTDB lineage: Bacteria > Fidelibacterota > Marinisomatia > Marinisomatales > Marinisomataceae > Marinisoma. The sequence goes on from JAYZIW010000044.1 coordinate 6,692, forward strand.
GAAGTAATAGCTAATAGAGCCAATGAAATATTGGGAGGAAAATTAGGTGAATATAAATTTGTTCATCCAAATGATCATGTAAACATGTCCCAATCTACTAATGATACATTTCCAACTGCGACTCTTGTAGGATGTGTTTTAGCTGTAGAAGATATTTTGCTACCTAGCTTAGAGCTTTTAGAGAAATCACTGACAAAGAAAACTAAAGAGTTTAATAAAATTATAAAAGTTGGTAGAACACATTTGCAAGACGCAACTCCTATCAGATTAGGGCAAGAATTTTCTGGATATGCTTCAATGGTTAGTCATGATATCAAAAGAATAAAAAATGCAGTTAAAGAGTGTACACAGCTTCCAATTGGTGGAACTGCTGTAGGAACAGGAATTAATACAGCAGAAGGATTTGATGTATTGGCAACTGGCTTTATTACAGAGGAAACTGGCATAGAATTTAATGTATGTGATAATAAATTTGAATTACTATCATCTCAAAATGCCATATCTAATTTATCTTCTCAAATTAAAATATGCGCAGGCTCACTAAACAAAATTGCTAATGATATTAGATGGCTAGCAAGTGGTCCTATGGCAGGAATTGGAGAGTTGATACTTCCATCAAATGAACCAGGAAGTTCTATTATGCCCGGCAAAGTTAACCCAACACAGTGCGAAGCAGTAAATATGGTTTATGCACAAATTTTAGGCAATGATTTGACAATTAATTATTCAGGATCCAATGGTAACTTTGAATTAAATACCTATAGACCAATTATCGCATCTTCTATTCATGAGTCCATTACTTTATTAGGAGAAGTAGCGGAGTCTTTTACGTTAAATGCGATGGATGGTTTAGAAGCAAATAAGGCAAAGATTAAAGAAAATTTAAATAAATCATTAATGCTCGTAACAGCATTAAATCCAGTCATTGGATATGAAAAAGCAGCAGAAATTGCAAAAAAAGCTTTAAAAGAAAATATTTCATTAAAGGAAAGTGCAAAAAAATTGAAATATCTTTCGGAACAAGAGTTTGATGAGATCGTTAAACCAGAATTAATGGTTTCTCCAAAAAAATATGACTAAATCATTTCTAACCTCTGTTAGAATAATTGCTTATCTATCCATTTTAGTAATTATCTATATTGTATATCTATCAAGAGATCTACCTTCATTGGAGCGTTTAGAGACTTTTGATCCTGCGATGTTATCTACGTTATATGATCGCAATGGAGAAGTCATCGGTGAATTTTATATACAAAAAAGAGTATTTATTGATATAGAAGAGATGCCAGAGCATCTTAAGCATGCGGCGATTGCTTCAGAAGATAAAAGATTTTATCGACATTGGGGTGTTGATCTGCAGAGTGTCTTTCGTGCTATCATAGTCAATGTTTCTTCAATGAGTTTTAGGCAAGGATTTAGTACGCTTTCTCAGCAATTAGCGAGGAATCTTTATAAAGAGGTTGGATTTAGAGATAGTATAACGAGAAAATTGAAGGAAATGATTACAGCAATTCAGATTGAAAGGACCTATACAAAACCAGAAATCTTAGAAATGTATTTAAACACGGTGCATTTCGGACATGGAACCTATGGTGTCGAGTCAGCAGCAAAAAGATATTTTAATAAGAATGCATCAGAATTAACAATAGGAGAATCTGCAATGCTGATAGGGCTATTGCCTTCTCCTGCTAACTATTCTCCTTTAAGAAACTTAAATAAAGCAATTGAAAGACGATCTATTGTTTTACGCGTAATGTATAATCAAGATTATATTGATCATCAACAGTATATAGAGAATAATAGTATTATACCTGATAATATCTCCTATGAAATTCCAAGAGGTAAAGCCCCTTATTTTGCAGAACATGTTAGAAGAATCTTAGAGAAGCAAGATGATGAATTGGGTATCAATATTTATCAAGATGGTCTAAAGATTTATACTACTTTAGATTATCGTCTTCAAAAAATTGCAGAAGATGCTGTGATGAAAACATTAAAGAACAATCAGGATGAATTTAACGCTCAACTTTTTGAAGATAATGATAGATTTTCAAAGTTAGGATATCTGGGAATCTTTCCAGAAGACTCTGTTAAGATGATGTTAAATGGTCAGATGAAGTTATATGAAGATTTAAGAGAAAACTTATTAGTGCAATGTGCTTTTATTGCTATAGACAGTAAAAATGGAGAGATTTTAGCAATGATTGGTGGACGATCTGATTATTTAGATCAATACAATCGATCAACTCAAGCTCTAAGACAGCCTGGATCAGTATTCAAACCATATATTTACACTGCAGCAATAGATAATAATTATCCAGTAACAACGCAACTTCTTAACCAACCTGTTGCCCTATATCGTAATAATGCTAAAGGAGAGAAAGAAAAATGGACTCCTAGAAATTATGATAATAGCACAGGAGGATTGACTACACTAAGGGAGGGATTGCGTCGATCATTAAATTTAATCTCTGTTCGTATGGTCCAAGAGTTGGTTCCACCCCAACAGGTAAAAAATATAGCAAGAAGAATGCAAATTACTTCTCCAATTCGAGCCGTAGATGCAATTGCATTAGGAACTTCTGAAGTGAAGCCAATAGAAATTGTTGCGTCTTATGCAACATTTGCTAATAGAGGAATTTATTCTTCTCCAATTGCAATTACTAGAATTGAAGATAAGTATGGTCAAACAATAAAGGAATTTACCAATACACAGAAAGAAGTATTAAGTCCAGAAACAGCATATATAGTTACTAATTTGTTACAGACAGTAATGGATAAAGGAACCGGGGGAAGCGTAAGGTGGAAATATAAATTTAGACATGCAGCAGGTGGTAAGACTGGCACTACACAGAATTGGAGTGATGCATGGTTTGTTGGGTTTACTCCTAGCATTACTGCTGGAGCATGGTTTGGGGTAGATCAATACCCTATTAGTCTTGGAGAAGGTCAAGCAGGCAGTGTAGTAGCTTTGCCTGCATGGGCATTATTTATGAAAGAGGCTCATAAAACATTAAACATCCCGAATGAACCATTTGATATGCCTGAAGGGGTTGTAGAAGTTGAAATTGATTCTGAAACAAAAAGATTACCTAGCTCAAGGACTAAAAAAACAGAATTAGAAATTTTCTTAAAGAGCAATCAGCCGACATCTAATTAATTCTTTTTATCAGATAAGAATAAGATAATTAGTCCTACTATCAACAAGATAATATTCGGCATCCAAGAACCAACTGCAGGATCTAAAAGAGCTCTATCAGCTAACTGTTCGCCCCATATTAATAAAATATAGTAGATAAGAAAGAATGCAATACTCAATGCCGAGGCAATTGTAATTCCACCTCTTTTTACTAAGATACCTAACGGTGCTCCAACAAGAGTAAATAATATACATGCCACTGCGAGAGTAAATTTTTTGTGAATCTCAACAAGGAATTTATTATTGTTCTTTTCATAGTTCTCAATCAGGGTAAATTCATTTTGAAATTGTCTTGCGTTATTGTTTAATGAGCGTATTTTCTCTTTTTCCTCATATTCACCTATTGGAATATCATTATTGTAGTCTCTTGTTTCCTCTATATTAGGAGTTGCATCATTTTTCAGCAGTTCAATTTCACCAATAATATTTGGAAGACTCATATCAGTATTAGTTTCAATACCAAGATCATTTTTAACAGTTTCAATACGTTTCTTTATTTGTTCTATAGATACTTTATTTTGTTGAATTTTTTCAATCATCGCAGGTACTCTCATTTCACGATCAGTGCGATTGGATTCACTAGTTCTATTTAGTAATAGATCATCCATAGAAATAATAATCTGGTGTGTACCAAATTTGATTTTACGATAATGGTCATAATTTTCTAGATCAATCTCATGAATTTCACCATTTTGTAGGTTCACCGTTATAACACCATCTTTAGATTCTAAAGAACCTGTCTCAGCATATATAGTCGTTTGTTCTGATTGTGTATTTTTGCTGAATATTTTGACATCTTTAAATTGATTTCCCTCTAATTCTTTAACAATCATAGTATATTGGGGAATCATATCTACAAAATATCCAGGTTCAATAGTCAGTTCAGGTTTTTTTTGGTAGATATCTCTTGCTAGTAAGCGAGCATTATAATTCATATCAGGAAGGATAAAATTATTGAATAGGCATAATAAGAATCCCACAACACTTCCAAACCATAATGCTGGCTTGATAATACTGAATAAGTTAACACCTGCAGATTTTAGGGCCGTAATCTCGTTTTCTTGTGACATTCTTCCATAAGTCATTACACTGGATATTAAGAGAGACATTGGAACAGATAATGCAATAATCCATGCAAGATTTAAATAGAGGTATTCAAGTATAATAAATGCATCTAATCCTTTGCCTAAGAAACGATCAATGGCTCTAATTAAAAACTGAAGAAACAAGACTGTAGTAATTACTCCCACAGAAAGAATGAAAGGAATAAAGGATTGTTTCATTAAATATTTGTTTAAAGTGCTCATTTTGGATTATTTGTAAAAATTTAACTCTACTTGTGTAAAAACGTAAACTATAATAAGTTTGCAGGCTTATTTAAGTTTAAGCCAATGGTGACTGTAGCTCAGTTGGTTAGAGCCCCGGATTGTGATTCCGGCTGTCGTGGGTTCGAGTCCCATCAGTCACCCGTATAAATTTCGGGGTGTAGCGTAGTCCGGTTAGCGCACCTGCTTTGGGAGCAGGGGGTCGCAGGTTCAAATCCTGCCACCCCGACTTAAGAGTTTGTCGTCAAGAAACTCGTCAAAATCAGGGCTTTAGATCTAACGATTTGAAGCCCTTTTTTTATACATAGTTTTAGCCATAATTGGACATATTAGGACATTAAACCACATAGTATTTACATAGTGGCACTTTTCTTGGATTTCAGATCTAATCAAATAAGACTTGTCAGAAATTAGTTATTTATTTTTCTTTGATAACCTTTTTCTCTCCCAATACTTATCTAATTCATCTGAATTATCTGAATTATCTGACTTATCTAAACTAACTGGCTTATCTAAACTAACTGGCTTATCTATACTTCTGATTTTAATCAATGCTTGTACATAGTGAATAGTATAAGTATGATAATTTGTGCGAGTAGTTGAAACTCCACCTTGAAGTTTCCAACCTTTTTCAATCATATTATTAACTTTATTCGCTAAGTCTTCTATATCCCTTTCTTCTATAATCATATATTCC
>JAYZIW010000045.1:0-8702 GCA_036165075.1 Fidelibacterota bacterium
TGTATTTTTTCCAGTAAGCACACCAGTAAATTCATTTCTTATTCTTTTATACTGACCAAATAAATATCCAATCTCTCTTCCGCCAACCCCAATATCTCCAGCAGGAACATCTGTGTCGCTTCCAATATGTCTTGACAATTCGTTCATAAATGATTGGCAAAATCTCATAATCTCAGTATCAGATTTTCCTTTAGGATCAAAGTTAGAACCACCTTTTCCTCCACCCATACTTAGTCCAGTAAGACTGTTCTTAAATATTTGCTCAAATGCTAAAAATTTTAAAATTCCAAGATTTACAGACGGGTGAAATCTAAGACCGCCCTTGTATGGACCTATAGCAGAATTAAATTGGATTCTATAGCCTAAATTAACATGAACATTATTCTTGTCGTCAGTCCAAGGCACTCTAAAGATAAATGCTCTCTCGGGAACAACAATTCTATCGAGTATATTATATTTGATATAATCGGGATTACTTTGAACAGTATCCCATATAGAACTTACAACTTCTTCCACTGCTTGAAGAAATTCATCTTCAAACTTAAATGTCTCATTTACGTGATCTAAAAACTCTTGTTTTGTCTTGTATTTCATGTGAGCTATTTATCTCCTAAAGTTTATCAACCATTGAAATTACAAAATAACACAAAAAAGCAAAGTATTTTATTAGAAATATTATATGTAAATATTAAAAATAATTTAGACATTTAGATTGAAGTAATATAACTTTAAACCTTCGATGGCGGAGTAGCTCAGTTGGTTAGAGCAGCGGAATCATAATCCGAAGGTCGGGAGTTCAAATCTCTCCTCCGCTACAAATTATCAATTCACTTCTTTTCACATACTTAATTTCAGATTCTGTAAGTATAGATTTAAAATATTCATTAGCATAATTCTTATCATAGAGCGTGTCATGTTGCACTCCTTCTTCAGGAGACTGATTATCTTTTGACCCTGATATAGAAGAAACTATATGGTCAATATCACTTTCTGAATAATCTATATTAATCCAATCAAATAATGATATAATTGCATTGCTAGGATTAATAGAAAGATCGTTTTGATTAAAGAAATAGATATTATCATTATTCACTATTTTTTTCTTAAATAACCTATAAAGATAGAAAAATTGTACTGCTCCTACTACAAAAGGCGAAATATCATCATTGTCAAATTGGTTAGGATTTTGAATATTGACACCAGCACGCTTCAGATCTTTTAATAGTCTGGTATATTCATTAAATGTCCAAGACATCCTTTTAAAACTTCCTGCCAATGGGAGCAATGGTCTTTCACACATTATAACCTTATAATTTTTAGATAGGTGTTGGGATGCAAATACTAAAAATGGATCTTTAACAATTAATTTATTTGTTCTATTGAAACATTTTGCTTTTTTAAAAGAAATAGATGATTCATTTCCAATAACATATTTTATTGTTTTTTTAAAGAAAGAATCACTCTTCTTTATTCCAAACTTAAAACTTGAATTAAAACTCAATAAATTTCCTAACATTCTATCAAAATCATTCTCCATAATATTAGATCCGGGGATAAGGTAGTTTATGTCTACTGATTTTAAACCCTGAGAGCTGTTAAATGGCTCATAAATGACGCTATAAGGAGTTTTATTTGATATAAGCTTACCAACTGTGGTTGTAGCTGTTCTAGGGATACCAGAAACTATTATTGGATTCTTGGAATATTTATTATTTTCAAACATGACTATTGCTCAATCTAATGTAAAAGAAAAGAAATATCAAAAATCAATTCAATTCATTAAATCTTTGAATGAAGAACATAAAATTGATTATACTCTTAAATATTTATATAATGAATTTGAGAATTGGATTTTTTGCGGATTCTATCGTAAAAAAGAAAATCAGTTAGAAATTTCAACATATCATTCTGATAATATACCTTGCAGTCCAATTCATATGAATGGTGTTTGTGGGCAATCTATAACTAATCAGGATACTATAATTGTAAATGATGTTAATAGTTTTGAAAATCACATTGTATGTGATTCTAACAGCAAATCTGAAATTGCTATACCTTTTACTAAAGATAATATTGAGTATGTTTTAGATATTGATTCAAAAGAGTTGAATGATTTTGATCAAATAGATAAAAAATATTTACAAAAGATACTAAAAGAACTTTAGTTCTCTTCTTCTGCTACTTCTTCTACATCAGAAGCTGCAACTTCATCAACCTTAAACTGAGCTTTATCTACAAATTCAATCAAGGAAATCTTTGCTGCGTCATTTGTTCTTGTACCAAGTTTAATGATACGAGTATAACCGCCAGGTCTATCGGAATAAACTGGAGCAATAACATCAAATAAAGTTTTTACAGCATCTGAGTTGTGAATCTTTTTCATCACTTCTCTTCTATTGTGAAGACTTTGATCTTTTGCTTTGGTAATCATTGGCTCAATAAACTTTCTTAACTCTAAAGCTTTTTGATGTGTTGTTTTAATACGCTTATGCTCAATTAATGAGCTTGCCATATTGGACATCATCGCTTTTCTATGAGCAGTAGACTTACCAAATTTTCTTGATGTAATTCTCTTTTTCATTTATGCTTCGTCTTCTACGTAAGGACTAGTGTCCATACCAAATTTTAGACCCATCGTTTCAAGTTTTTCAATTAACTCATTTAATTATTTACGACCAAAGTTCTTATACTCAAGCATTTCTGCTTCGTCTTTGTCTACCAATTCACCAATGAGAGTAATTCCAGCAGCTTCTAGACAGTTATGACTTCTAACTGATAGTTCCATCTCATCAATTGAAGAACCAAGAAGCTTACGAATTTGTAATATTTCTTCACTTACAGGTTTATCAATTTCTAATACGGAAGGATTGCTAATAGAATTAATAATATTATAATGCTCAGCAAGAACAGAAGAACAATAACTAACAGCATCAATTGGACTGATAGATCCATCTGTTTTCACATCTAAAGATAACATCTCTAGATCTTCTTTTGCTCCAGGCAATGGAGAAACATTGAATGCTACTTGAGTCACAGGATTAAAAATACTATCAATTGGTATCATTCCAACCGGTGAATTATTTAATTTATTCTCCTCGCTAGATTTATAACCCTTACCAATTCCTAATCTTAATTCTAATTCTAAAGTAGTTCCTTTAGAAATATCTGTGATATAATGATCAGGGTTTAAGATAGTAAAATCATCGCTTACTGCTTGAATATCAGCTGCAGTAAATGTTTTCTTTCCTTTAATTTTTAAGAAAATAGGCTCTACTGAACTTTCAAATAAGTGAAATCTTACACCTTTTAGATTCATAATAACATCTGCAATATCTTCTTTAACTCCATCCAATGTTGAAAATTCATGTAAAGCACCATCAATTTTAACATTTGTGATAGCTGCTCCAGGTACTGCAGTTAACAAAGCTCTTCTTAAAGAATTACCAACTGTTATTCCATACCCTCTCTCAAGTGGTTTAATAACAAAATTACTTGAATTGTTTTCAATTACTTTATGTGAAATTTTAAATTTTAAATCATTACTCATTTTTCTTCCTTTATCTTGAATAGTATTCAACAACTAATTGTTCATTCATAGTTAAGTCAATCTCATCTCTCTCAGGATAATTAACGAATGTTCCTTCCATTTTGGCTTTATCAACAGAAAGCCAGGATACACTTAAATCTCCCTTAACCATTTTAATCGCATTTAATATAATATCTAATTTTTTACTTTTTTCTCTTACTTGGACCACATCACCAGGTTTCAAGCGATAAGATGCAATGTTAACCTTGACACCATTGACCATAAAATGTGCATGACTTACCAGTTGTCTTGCAGATGATCTAGTAGGAGCAAATCCAAGCTTATAAACTACATTATCCAACCTAGATTCCAATAAGACTAATAAGTTAAGACCTGTTTCGCCTTTCATTTGAGTAGCCTTCTTAAAATAAGTTCTAAACTGCTTCTCAAGCATACCATATGTGAATTTAATCTTTTGCTTCTCTTGCAATTGTGTAGAGTAAGTTGAAAAACGTTTACCGGTTTGTCCGTGTTGACCAGGTCTATACCCTTTCTTTGATAATAATCTATCAAATTTAGGGTTACCAAAAATGTTAACGCCAATCTTTCTAACTAATTTACCTTTAGGTGTATTTAATTTTGCCATACTTTTTAAACTCTTCTCTGTTTTTTAGGTCTACATCCGTTGTGAGGTAATGGAGTCACATCGGATATTGATGTTACTTGTAATCCAGCACTAGATAATGCTCTAATAGCTGATTCTCTACCAGCTCCAGGACCTTTGACTTTAACTGCTACGCTAGCTAAACCCATACTTACTACTTCACTAGCTACTTTTTCTGATGCTATTGTAGCTGCATATGCTGTGTTTTTTCTAGAACCTTTAAATCCTGCTTTACCTGCAGTTGCCCAAGCAATCACATTTCCGCCTTCATCAGTTACGGTAATATTCGTATTATTGAATGTTGCCTTAATATGGACAATTCCATTTGGATTTATTTTTCTTTTATTCTTTTTTGATCTAGTTTGCGTTGCCATCTATTTATACTGCTTTCTTACCAAGTGATATTGTTTGTTTTTTTCCACTTCTTTTTGTTCTAGAGTTTGTCTTAGTTCTCTGCCCTCTCACTGGAAGAGATTTTCTATGTCTTACTCCTCTATAACTACCAATATCTTGTAGTCTTTTAACATTTTTAAGATTTTCACTTCTTAATTCACCCTCAATCAATAATTTCAAGTCCACAATAACTTTTCTAATTGCATCTTCCTCTTTAGAGCTCAAATCTGTAACCCTTATATTCGGATCGACTTTTGCTAATTCACATACTTTGACTGCAGTATGCAATCCGATACCATGAACATAACGCAATGAGTATGCCACCTTCTTCTCTTTTGGTATATCAACACCTGCTATTCTAGCCATTATCCTTGCCTCTGTTTAAATCTAGGGTTCTTCTTATTAATAACATAAACACGCCCTTTTCTGCGAACAATAATGCAGTCACGTGTTCTTTTCTTTACTGATGCTTTAACTTTCATAATTATTGCCTAAAAGTAATTCTTCCTCTGCTTAAATCATAGGGAGATAATTGTAAATCAACTTTATCCCCTGGCAACATTTTAATAAAGTGAATACGAATCTTTCCACTTACATGAGCAAGCACTTCATGGTCCTTACCGCCTAGATTAATCGTTACTCTAAACCTAGCGCCAGGTAAAGCCTCTTTAATTATACCTTCTACTTCTATTGATTCTTGTTTTGCCATTATGTTAAAATTCTGGGTTGCAACTTAGTAATAAGAATTGAATGTTCAAAGTGCGCACTTGGTTGCCCATCTTGTGTTCTAATTGTCCATCCATCTAAGTCAGTTTTAATATATCTTGATCCTAAATTAACCATTGGTTCGATTGCTAAACACATTCCCTCTTTTAATTCGACATTATGGTCAGAACTAATAGGGGTAGAAAAATTTGGAACCTGTGGCTCAAGATGTAGCTTTGTACCAATGCCATGCCCCACTAATTCTCTTACAATTGAATAACCTTTTGATTCAACATGCTTTTGTATCGCATCACTGATATCAAAAACACGATTACCTACCACTGCTTTACTAATACCTATCTCTAATGCTTCTTTTGTAATATCTAATAATAATTGCTTTTCTTTTGAAATCTTTCCAACAGCGAGAGTTCTTGCTGAGTCGCTATAATATCCATTCTTTAATACACCGCAATCTATACCAACAATCTGGCCTTCTTCTAATAAAATATCTTTTGGTATACCATGAACTACTTCGTCATCAATAGATACAGTGATTGTAGAAGGGAAATTATTATATCCTTTAAATGCAGGTTCAGCATCTCTAGATAAAATATACTCTTCTGCTAACTTATCTAACTCTATCACAGATTGACCTGGTTTCACATGACTCTCAATCATGTTAAGCGTATCAGATAATATCTGACAACTCTCTGTCATATAAGACACTTGATTTGTATTGTTTATATCAACCATTATCTTCTTCCTCTAGCCCTAACTTTACCTTTTGACAAGAAACCGTCGTAGTGTCTAGATAGCAAATGAGTCTCTACTTGACTTAAAGTATCTAAACCAACACCAACAATAATTAACAAACTAGTTCCTCCAAAAAATGAAGCATAAGCATAATCTAAACCAAACTGTTGCAAGAAATACGGCATTAAAGCAATAAATCCTAGAAAACATGCTCCGGGGAGCGTTACTCTAGTAAGAATATTCTCAATAAATTCTGCTGTCTTTTTTCCTGGTTTTACTCCTGGAATAAATCCTCCTTGCTGCTTCAATGTTGAAGCTACTTGATTTGGATCAAACTGTAATGCTGTATAGAAATAGGTAAAGAATACAATCAATAAAGCAAAACATACATTTGAAAACCAATGATCCATTGCAAACCACGACATAAAGTTGGATTGGGTAGCATCTTGACCCATAAATGTAGCAATAGTACCAGGAATTAATAATATAGATTGTGCAAAAATAATAGGTATTACTCCTGCTGTATTAATTTTTAAAGGTAGATATGTAGACTGGCCACCATATACTTTTCTTCCCACAATTCTTCTAGCATATTGAACAGGGACTTTTCTTAAACCTTGCTGTATTAGTATGATTAGCATTACTAAGAAAAAGAATAAGATTGCAAGAGAAAGTTCTGATAGAATACCTCGTACTCCTTGTTGAAAATATGATATCTCAGATAACACAACATTCGGAAATGCTGCTAAAATTCCAACCATAATAATAAGAGATATACCATTACCTATACCATGCTCTGTAATTTTTTCGCCAAGCCATAACAATAACATTGTACCTGTTGTAATAGAAACAATTGCAGTAAATCTAAAAGCAAACCCAGGGTTTAATACAATACCATAACTCTCTAATAGAAATGCAATACCAATAGATTGAATAAAAGCTAAAACTACTGTACCATATCTAGTAATTTGAGCGATCTTAGCTCTTCCACTCTCTCCTTCTTGCACTAAACGCTGAAAATATGGAAGAGTAGTTTGTAGAATCTGTATAACAATAGAGACTGAAATATATGGCATAATACCTAGTCCAAACACTGCAGCTTGACCAAATGCTCCACCTGTAAACATATTAAATAATCCAAAAAATGTATCATTTAGAGATTCCATAGTTTGACGTAGAGCTTCAGGATTAATACCAGGGATAGGTACTTGAGCACCAAGCCTAACAATTATCAAGATTCCCAAAGTAAACAATATCTTTCGTCTCAGTTCAGGAATAGCAAAAATATTTCTTATTTTTTCAATCACTGAACAACAACCTTTCCACCCGCTTCTTCAATTTTTTTAACTGCAGATGCGCTAAATGATGATGCAGTAATGTTATAAGCTTTATCAATATCACCATTACCTAAAACCTTAACAGCAACAAAAGCAGAAGAGATTAATCCTTTTGCTAACAACACTTCAGAATCAATATTTTTTGATTTAATCTTAGCAATCTGAGAAAGATTTACAATCTCATATGACTTTGCAAAATTAAAGTTATTGAATCCTCTAGTTGGAACTCTTCTATGTAGTGGTACTTGACCGCCTTCAAACCAATATCTGTGCTTGAAACCACTTCTTTGGCCTGCTCCTTTGTGACCTCTTCCAGCAGTTCCACCTAAACCAGAACCAGGTCCTCTACCAACTCTTTTAGAATTTTTTGTAGCTTTAATAGGTTTGACTAATTTCATTTTACTTCCTCAACCTTAACTAGATAATCTATTTTCTTTATCATGCCAGCAATTGCATCATTTAAATCAAGAACAACAGATTTATTCATCTTTCTAAGACCTAATGCATCAAGAGTAGCTTTGGCTTTTCTTGAATAGCCAATTCTACTTTTTATTTGTGTAATTTTAATTTGTTTTTTAGCCATCTTTTAAATCTCAAATCATGTTTTTGGTGTTTTTCCTCTCTTCTTAGCAACAACTCTAATATCCTGCAAACTTGTTAAAGCATTCATTACAGCTTTAGCAACATTCATAGGATTATTTGATCCTAATACCTTAGAATAGATATTATTAATACCTACCTGCTCCATAATCAATCTTACTGCAGATCCAGCTATAATACCTGTTCCGAAAGGAGCTGGTTTCAATAATACTCTGCTTGCCCCATGCTTACCTATAATTTCATGCGGAATAGTATAATTATATACAGGAACCTTGACCAAATTCTGTTTTGCATCGTCTTTAGCTTTAGTGATAGACACAATAACTTCATTAGCTTTTCCTGAACCAATACCAACATGAGTTCTACCATCACCAATAGCAACTAAAGTTGAAAAACTAAATCTTTTTCCACGAGAATTAACCTTAGCAACCCTATTAATTCTTATAACGGATTCTTCTTTTAAATCAAGTTCTGAATAATTAATCATGCTCATTTATTTATTCTCCAATGTTAAAATTTTAGTCCACCTTTTCTAGAAGCTTCTGCAAAAGATTTTATTCTTCCATGATATCTAAAGCCATTTCTATCAAAATGCACCTGCTTAACTTTTTTTGCTTTTGCTCTATCGGAAAGCGATTTTCCAACAAGAGATGCTAATTCGGTCTTATTAATTTTTTTCTTTTTATATACCTTTTCTTTTGAAGATGCAGCAACTAGTGTTGTT
>JAYZIW010000046.1:0-2855 GCA_036165075.1 Fidelibacterota bacterium
TGGGAGTATTGCTATTTACAGGTATTTCTTTTGCAGGGTTAGATTGGTTGATGAGTTTAGATCCGCATTGGTATTCCACCATGTATGGAGTATATACTTTTGCAGGATCATTTTTAGCATTCTTAGGGTTTCTTACATTCACATTAATACGCTTACAAAGTCAAGGATACTTAAAGGGTATTGTTTCAGAGGAACATTACCACGATCTTGGTAAATATTTATTTGCATTTTCAGTGTTCTATTGCTACATCGCTGGAGCACAATTTTATTTCATATGGTATAGTAATATTCCAGAGGAAACAATCTGGTATCTTCATAGGTGGGTAGGATCTTGGAAGACAATCAGTGTACTATTAATAGTAGGTAAATTTTTTATTCCATTCTTTATATTAGTTTTTAGAGCATCAAAAAGGAATATAAAACTACTTCAAGTTATGTCTATATGGGTAATATTTATGCACTATATTGATATTAATTTTATTGTAATGCCAACTATACATCATCATGATTTTCATATTGGAATATATGATATTTCTAGCATGTTAGGATTGGCTGCTATATTTATAGGTAGCTTTAGGTATATTATGTCAAGAAGTCCTTTAGTTCCTATTAGCGATCCAGAGCTAATACATTCAATTAATCATAGGAATCATTAATTATGAGCAATGCAGGTTATGAAAAACAAGATATTCCAGTAAAGCCAGTAGCAATTGGTGGAGCGATATTTATTATAATAATAGCAGTTACTTTACTCTTACTACACGAGTACTATATAAGAGTAGTAGATGACACGGTTTACGAATTTAGATTAAGCAAGCGATCAAATAAATTAATTAAGTTACAAGAGTCTGAAGAGAAATCACTAAACAGTTATAAGGTGGTTGATGAAGAAGAGCAGGTATATCAAATTCCTATTGATAAATCAAAAGAGTTGCTGTTAAATGATCAAGAAAACTAGCCTCTTATTCTTATTTCTTATCCTATCGAGCGAATTATTTTCGCAAACAATAAAGAAAGATTCTCCTGCTGAACAACCTATTGATATAATAGAAAAGTTGGGGAGCTATGTTCCTTTAGATACTAACTTTATTAATGAAAGAGGAGAGAAAGTATCTCTTGAATCATTATTTTCTAAAGGCATACCTACAGTTCTAACTCTTAATTATTTTGAGTGCCCAATGTTGTGTACTTTGATATTGAATGGTTTATCAGATTCTCTTGAGAATTTGACCTTAAATCCTGGCCAAGAATATCAAATTATTACTATTGATATTAATCCAAATGAAACCAGCAAATTTGTTAAGGAAAAAAAGAAAAATTACATTGAACAATATGATCTCCATGCCCTAGAAAATGATTGGCATTTTTTAACTGGAGATATTGAAAGTATTGAGAAGATTGCTGAGAGTATTGGTTTTATTTATTATTACGATGAAGATAGAGATGAATATATGCATCCTTCTGCAATTTCTATACTAAGTCCTACAGGAAAGATTTCACGATACTTGTATGGAATTGAATTTTTAGAAAGAGATTTAAAACTAGGAATTTTGGAAGCAGCTGAAGGAAAGATAGGCAGTACTATTGATAAGATTATGCTCTACTGTTACTACTATGATCCATATAAAAATACCTATACAATTTTTGCTACCAATGTTATGCGATTAGGAGGTATATTTACTATCATTTTCTTAGGTATTATGATTTGGAATTACTGGAGAAAAGATGATAACTTATTCGATGGGGAAGGTAAAAATACATGATGGATAGATTAACAGAATATCTGTTTCCTAAGCAAGTATCAACTTTTGCGCATGATATTGATAATCTATTTTATTTTATCTTTTATTCATCAATTGTTTTATTCCTTATTGTTGTTTTCGGTATGATTTTCTTATCATTAAAATATCGTTTCAAGAAAGGGGATGAAGTAAGACTAACTAGCAGTAAGGATCATAGTAACATTCTCGAAGCACTATTTTTTATTGTCCCTCTCATATTAGTATCAATTACTTTTGTATGGGGCATTAGATCTTATTTGCAAATGATTATTGTTCCAGACGATGCTATTGAAATTAAAGTGTCAGGACAAAGTTGGTTTTGGACTTTTGATTACCCTGATGGAGGTACTACATTGAATGAATTAGTCGTTCCTTCTAATCAACCAATTAAACTTGTTTTATCATCAAAAGATGTTCTTCATAGTTTTTTTATTCCAGTAATGAGAACTAAAATGGATGTTTTACCTAATAGATATAATGTTATGTGGTTTGATGCTCAACAAGAAGGAGTATATGACATTTTTTGTACAGAGTATTGTGGTACAGCACATTCTGCTATGGAAGCCAAAGTAATTGTGATGAAGCCTGCTCAGTATGAAGATTGGATTGCAGAATTAGGCGCAGAGGATGACAGTATGCCTCTAGATGAACTAGGAGAAAAACTTTATACTAAAAAAGCATGTAATACTTGTCATACCCTAGATGGCTCTGCTTTGGTTGGTCCGTCTTATCTCCAAACTAGTCAGATGTGGGGAGAAGAAAGAATATTTGATGATGGGAGCAGCACTATTATTGATGCAAACTATATAAGAAGTTCTATTCTTGAGCCACAAACACAAATAGTAGCGGGGTATCAAGGTGTAATGCCTACATATCAAGGCTTATTAAATGATAGAGAATTAGATGCTTTAATTGCATTCTTGAAATCACTAAATAAGGATTCACAAATTTAATAGTAAATTAAGAGGAATTTATGACTGAGAAAAAACAGAACTATCTTACCCATCCCAAAGGGATTATGTCATGGCTTTTAACTTTGGATCATAAGCGTATTGGCCTGATGTATTTAGTGGG
>JAYZIW010000047.1:0-8532 GCA_036165075.1 Fidelibacterota bacterium
TTTCTGCTTCTTCAATAGATGATATAATTATTGCATTATCAACTTGACTAGCAATGCCTACAACCTCATCGTGTCCGTGATCTCCTATAATGATAATCTTCCTTCCTTCTGCATGCAACTCCTTAACCTCTCTATGGATATCATGAACTAACGGGCAAGTTGCATCAATAATGTTCATTTTTTTATCTTCTGCTTCTTCCCATACTTCTTTTGATGTACCATGGGCACGAAATAAAACAGGTTTATCTTCCGGAATGTCTTCTAAACTTTCTACTACTTTAACACCTTCCTTTTCTAAGTCTTTCACTACATTCTCATTGTGAACGATATCACCCAACATGTAAACTTCTCCATGCTCTTTACTCACATCATACGCAGCATTTACAGCATCGCGTACTCCGAAACAATAACCGGACGATTTAGCTAATATTATCTTCATTGTGACTATTGATATAGGTTGAAAGGAGATTTAATACATTAGATTTAACATCAGAAAAATTTCCCTCTACCAATGCTGCAGCTGCAAAAGGGTGGCCACCACCGCCCATTTTTTTTGCAATCTCACTAACTTTATATTTTCCTTTTGATCGAAAACTTAATCTGACTTTTCCTTTTAAGTCGTAAAGCATTACGGACACTTCTACACCTTGAATGCTTCTAAAAAAATCTGTAAATCCATCAAAATCTTGATTAGATCCATTGATTTCTTGAATCATATCTTCATTTAAAGCAAACCATACTAGTTCGCCATTACAATCAAAATTTAAATTCTGAATTACATTACCAAGCAGCTTAATACGACTCACTGATGAACTTTCATATATTTTTTGATATATATCTGTAATGTCCAGATTCATTTTAATTGCATCAACTGCAATTTGATGACTAACCTCTGTTGTATTGCTATGTCTAAATGAACCAGTATCTGTAAGAACTGCAACATAAAGCCCGATCATAATATTCTTATCTATTAAATTTTTATCAACATTACAGAAATAAGAATATAGTATTTCTCCTACAGAGCAAGCTTCTAAATCAATAAAAGTGTGTGTAAAAAAGTCATTATTGGACTGAGGATGATGATCTAGACTCAAGGTCTCTACAGGATTATCTTCAATGATATAAGCTATATCTCCTAAACGATAAAAATCTCCAATATCTAGAATAATACCTAAGTCAGCATTTTTAATAAATCCCGCACTATCATCATCAAGTTCACAAAAAATATTTTCATTATTTAAAAAACCATACATATCAGGCAGTGATGAATGATTAATAATTCTACAATCTTTTCCTAAGGCTTTAAGATAATGATATACTGCAAAAGCAGAACCTAGACTATCTCCATCTGGATTAATGTGCGATGATATAAAGATTTTATCTTTTCCAGAAATAATTGACTCAATATTCTTGTAATCCATACAAATTATCTTTGCCAGGTATTTTCAGTAATATTTTTATTCTTATTATAAAATCTCGATAGAACAAATAAATAATCTGATAATCTATTTAAATACATTACAACGTGATTGTTCTCTAGTTTTTCAGAATAGAGATGAACAACTGATCTTTCTGCTCTTCTTGTAATGGTTCTTGCAACATGCAAGTTTGCTGAAAAAGAATCTCCTCCTGGCAAGATGAATTCTTCTAGTGGATCTAAAGATTTGTTGTAGTTCTCGATATGTTTATCTAAAAAATTGATAGATTCTTCTGTAATTATATTTGCTCCATCTTCATTTAAAGATATTTGTCCTCCAATATCAAATAAATGGTTTTGAATTAACTTCAATTGATCTATCATATCAGAATCATCACAAAAAGCATTACATACACCAAGAAAACTACTGAGCTCGTCTATTTCGCCTAAAGCATGAATAATAGGGTCGTTTTTATGGACAAAACCCCCTCTTGCTAATCCAGTCTTTCCACCGTCACCATTTCTTGTAGTTACTTTTGTGATGCGCATTAAAACATGTCCCAAATTAATAAATGAACTAAGATGCTAGCTACATAACCTATAAAAATCACTCCAGACCACTTTAAATGACTAGAAAAAGTATAGACTCCTTTTGCTTGACCCATTAATGCAACGCCTGGAGCAGAACCAATTGATAATAAACTTCCACCAACCCCAGCAGTAAGAGTAATTAACAACCACTGACTTAATTCCATCGTCGTGTTATCATGCATCTGAATAACAGAAAACATTACAGGTATATTGTCTATTACTGCTGAAATAATGCCCATTAATGAATTAGCTAATGTATAACCTAATCCATCATAAAGTGATGTATTTAATAATGCTAAATATCCTATCTCAGATAATCCTGCTACACACATAATTACTCCATAAAAGAATAATAAAGTGTCCCACTCTGCTTGAGCAATTTGCTTAAAAACTCCAAATGGCTGATCTGATCCATCTCTTGTAATTTTTGTTGAACCAGAATAGGTATTTTTAAGAAAATATGCAAAAAATCCTAAAAAACTTAATCCAGTCATCATCCCAAAAACAGGAGGAATATGAAGAAAATTTTCAAAAGAAACTGCTAAAAATATTGTTAACAAAAAAAGCAGGATGATAGTCTTTGCGCCACGCTTTAACTGTACA
Organism: Fidelibacterota bacterium; assembly: GCA_036165075.1. GTDB lineage: Bacteria > Fidelibacterota > Marinisomatia > Marinisomatales > Marinisomataceae > Marinisoma. The sequence continues at coordinate 2,612 of JAYZIW010000047.1, forward strand.
GGTGGATTTTCAACATTCTCAGAAGATCCTTCAATAAAAAAACTCATAATTATAGCTGGTATTAAGAAACTCACAAGCGAAGGAAGAAATAGGCTAAAAAATTGAGTAAACTCTACATAACCAGCTTGCCAAACCATTAGAGTTGTTATATCTCCAAATGGACTAAATGCACCTCCAGCATTTGCAGCAACAACTATATTAACACAGCTTATGCTAGTAAAATTCTTATTACCTTTTCCAACAGCCATTACAACAGCGCACATTGTCAAAGCTGTGGTTAAATTGTCTGCTATCGGTGAAAGAAAAAATGATATAAATCCTGTAATCCAGAATAATTTTCTATAAGAATAATCTTGAGCTAATAATTTTGAGCGCAATTTTTCAAAAACATTTCTCTCCGACATAGAATTGATATATGTCATTGCAACAAGCAAGAATAACATTAATTGAGTAAACTCATCAAATGCATGCATAATTGCTTCTTCTACGTGCTCAGAATGGCCATGTTTTACTCCAAATCCAGCTATCATTGCCCACATAATACCTGCTGCAAACAAAACAGGTTTTGATTTTCTGAGATGTGTGACTTCTTCTGTCATCACAAATGCATATGCAATCACAAATAAAATTAGGGATATAATCCCTAGTGGATGATTTAATAATTCCATAAAAAACAATTTAAATCAAATCGTCATAAAAAATCATCAAAATCGAATAAATATTATTTAAATTTCTTATATGGAATATCTAATAGTAATTGCAATATTGGTGCTCTGTGCAATAGGGATGAATATTGGACTAATATTTAAGAATAAACCTCTGAAAAAAGCATGTGGAGACTCTCCTGATGGATGTGAAATCTGTGGTGGTGAACCAGAACGCTGCGAGAGCAATATTTAGTAGTTTTTAGGAAAATTATCTGAAAGTATTTGTTGAAAACTCATATCGGGCTCAACAACAATCATCAATCCTTCAAATTCTGTATTTCTAAAAAAATTATTTATATCATCAATATTCATCATATATAGAGCAGTAGACAAACCATCTGCTTCCATGCATGACGTTTCAGTAAATACAGAAATTGATGCAACCTTAGACATGATGGGGTATCCTGTTAATGGGTTAATTTCATGATGATAAAATCTATTATCTTCATCAATATAGAAATTTCTATAATTACCCGATGTTGCAATAGACGCATTTTGAATAGGGGCAATATATTCAACTTCATTAGATATATTATCTATTGATGGTTTGCTAATACCAACTTTCCATATCTTTCTATTTGATTTTGACCTTACCTCTCCACCAATTTCTACAAAAATATTTTCATAGTTTAGGATTTCAATAATTTTATCTACAGCATAGCCCTTTGCTATAGAACTCAAATCGATTTGAACTCTAGGATCTTTTTTTCTAATATTATTATCTTTAATCTCAATTAAATCTTGCCCTACAAACATCAATACACTATCTATCTCAGTAGCTGTAGGTATATCGATAAATTTATCTGGACCAAATCCCCACAAATTGACTAATGGCATAACAGTAATGTCATATAATCCATTAGATATCTTATGATAGTCAAAAGAAGATTGCACAACAAATGCAAAGTCTTCTGATATAGGCATCCAGTCTGTATTTTGCATACTATTAAATTGTGAAATTTCGCTATCAATTATATATGTAGACATCTCCATATTAATTTCTTTTAAAATATTCTCAATAGTATTTTTATTTTTCAATACCTCTTCATTGTCTTCAACATCAGTTAAATACTTAACAGTATATGTTGTGCCCATGGTGTAGCCAGAAATAATAGGAATATGATTCTCGTTACGCTTATCAGAACTACAGCTTAGAAAAATAAAGAATAGAAAAAATAAAGAATATCTTTTATCCAAAGTCGTCATAATCAATCATGTCTTCTTCGACACCGAGATCCCATAGCATTTTTTGGACAGCGCTAATCATCATAGGTGGACCACATAGATAGTACTCACATTCACCAGCATCTTCATGGTTTTCAAGATACATGTCATGAACAACTTGATGGATAAACCCTGTTGGACCATCCCAATTATCATCAGGAAGAGGATCTGATAATGCTACTTGATAAGTAAAATTATCAAACTCTTCGGCTAGAGCTTTAAATTCTTCATCATAAAACATTTCTTTAACAGATCGAGCACCATACCAAAATGATATTTTACGTTTTGACTTCTGAGTTTTTAATAAATGAAAAATATGAGATCTTAGTGGTGCCATTCCAGCTCCACCCCCAATATATACCATTTCACGATCTGTATCCTTTATATAAAATTCTCCATATGCACCTGAAACAGTTACCTTATCTCCTTCCTTTAAATCAAATGTGTAAGAAGAGGCAATCCCAGGAGGAACATTAGGATTATCTGGCGGAGGGCTAGCAATACGAATATTTAACATAATGATGTTACCTTCTGCTGGATGATTTGCCATTGAATATGCCCTAAATACTGGTTCGGGATTATTAGCTTTATACTGCCAGACATCAAATTTATCCCAGTCAGATCTATATTCTTCACCAATATCAAAATTCTTATAGTCTATATCTTTATACTTTGGCACATCAATTTGAATATAACCACCTGATTCGAACTTAATAGGATCATCCTTGGGAAGTTCTAAAACTAATTCTTTAATAAAAGTTGCAACATTGTCATTAGATTTAACCACTGCATCCCATTTTCTAATACTAAAAATTTCGTCGGGCACTTTAATTTTCATATCATTTCTAATTTTGACCTGACAACCTAATCTCCAATTATCTTTTTGATCTTTTCTATTAATATATGCTTCTTCAGTAGGCAGAATATCACCTCCACCTTCTATAATCTGACATTTACATTGTGCACAAGTACCTTGACCACCACAAGCAGATGGCAAGTAGACATTTTGATCTCCTAAAGCAGATAAAACTGTCCCTCCAGTACCAACATTAATAGATTTATCTGGATCGTCATTAATAACTATTGTTACTTCACCTTGAGGCAATAAAATATTACTAATAACATTCAATATGATGACCAGCAAAAGAATGACGGAACTAAAAACTGCAACACCTATGAATACTTCATTCATTATAAATCAATTCCCGAAAATGCCATAAATGCCATAGATAGTAATCCTGTGAGTAACATAGCCATTCCTACACCTCTTAGCCTTATTGGAATATTAGAATAGCGTAGTCTATATCTCACTGACGCTAATGCCACTATAGCGATTAAGAATCCAACTCCAGAACCAAAACCGTACACCATTGTTTCGGTAATAGTATATTCTCTCTCGACCATGAATAGAGACCCACCTAAGATTGAACAATTCACTGCAATCAGAGGAAGGAAAATTCCTAAATTATTATACAATGATTGAGAAAAGCGCTCCATAAACATTTCTACTAATTGTACCATGGCTGCAATAACAGAAATAAAAACAATTAGTTTTAAAAAACTTAAATCTATATCTGCAAAATCTTCACTCAACCATACTAATGCCCCTTTATCCAATAAAAATTCATAAATGAACCAATTAATAGGTGCCGTGATAGTTAAAACAACTACTACAGCCATCCCTATTCCAACAGAAGCATCAATTTTTTTCGAAATCGCTAAAAATGAACATAATCCTAGAAAGTATGCTAGAACAATATTCTCAATAAATACTGCTTTAGTGAAAATGCTTAAATAATGTTCTAGACCATTCATTATACATCCTCCTCAAGACCAGACCACTCTCTCTGGCCCCAAATTACTAATCCTAATATAAAGAATGCCCCTGGAGATAGAACCAGTAATCCAATATTTTCATATCCTCCTGCATACCATGCTTCAGGGATACGCCATAAAACATATCCTGCACCGCCATCTGGCAATGTGATTGTTCCGGCACCAAATAATTCCCTAAAGAATGAAACAATAATAATGATCATTCCATATCCAAGACCATTACCCAATCCGTCTAAAAATGCTTTTGATGGACCATTTTTAATTGCAAATGCCTCTGCTCTTCCCATGATAATGCAATTTGTAATAATCAAACCAACAAAAACTGATAACTGCTTACTCATATCATATAAATATGCTTTCAATAGCTCATCAACTACAGAAACAAGGGATGCAATAACAGATAACATGATTACGATTCTAACTCTAGCAGGAATGTAGTCACGTATAAGAGATAAAATTACATTTGATGAGCACAATACAAAGATAACTGCTAATGTCATTATAATTGCCTGATCTAAGCGGATTGTTACCGCTAAAGCAGAACAAATACCAAGCACCTGTAAAGAGATAGGATTATTAACATTTATTGGATCGTTAATAATTTTCTTTGATTCTGCGTTAAATAGTTCCACTAGCTCTTACCTTGTTTAAATATGCTTCATATCGTTCTAAATCTTCTTTTAAGAAATTTCCTACTCCCTTAGCCGTAACAGTTGCGCCTGAAATCCCGTCAACCTGATGAATAGCAGAAGGATTGGAAGAATCAACCTTACCTTTTAACACTTCTACTCCAATAATCTTATCATTATTATATCTAATCTTTTTTCCTATAAAATTATTTGTAAACCAAGCCTTTTCAACTTCTCCTCCTAATCCTGGAGTTTCCCCATGTTTATAAAATTGAATACCAAGAACAGTATCGGTATCAGGCTCTAATGCAATATAACCAAACACGGTAGACCATAGCCCTTTTCCAGCTATAGGAACTGCAATTCCTTCAGTTTTATTTTCTACAACTTTTAAATAAACAGGCAATACTTCCGTATTTCTTTCAGTATCAACCTCTTCGATAATACAGTCAATTATATTGCCATTGATGTCAACACAGAATGCTTTTACATTTTCATTAAATATTTTTTCTACAACTTCATTCGACCAAGGTTGCTCTTCTGTTTCGTTGAAATCTAGAGATCGTAAAATATTTTTCTTAACATCAGCTTTCAAATTATACTCTTGTAAATCTTTAATGTTCATTTTGGTAAATGACAACATAGTGCCTAAAACAATAGTGATAATAAAAACAAAGCCTAATGTATAATTATTGCTATGCATTTCTTAAAAGCCTCATTTTAATATTTCCTTTAACCACATAATAATCTATCAATGGTGCAAACATATTCATAATTAATATGGCTAACATTACGCCTTCTGGATAAGCTGGATTTACAGATCTAATAATTACTGTCAGAACCCCAATCATAAATCCATATATCCATCTACCCTTATTGGTGTGTGTTGAAGTTACTGGCTCGCTAGCCATAAACACTGTTCCAAATAAAAAACTTCCAATCAAAATATGTTGTAGTGGTGTAATAGTTAGCATTGCATTGGTTGAATAGTCTGCTAAGATATTAAATAATCCAGCAGTCAGTACAAGTCCAAGAACTGATGCAACCATTATTCTCCATGAAGCAATACCACAATAAATCAAAAATATTCCACCCAATAGAATTAATAGCTTGTTTGTTTCACCTATGGAGCCTGGAATCAATCCCCAGAATAAATTAAATGTTGAGAAATCAAATTGTGTCGCTTGGTTAAATAGATTAGTTGCTGTATCATATTCTGCAGGATTTGCCGGTATAGACAATGCAGTTGCACCACTATATCCATCCGGTCCTAATGCCCATACTTTATCACCCGATATTTTTGTAGGAAAAGCAAAATACATGAAAGCACGCGCTGTTAATGCAGGATTAAATACATTAGTACCAACACCTCCAAAAATTTCTTTTCCAATAATAATTCCGAAACAAGTTCCTATAAATAATTGCCATAACGGAATATCTGGTGGCATAGTTAAAGGAATAAGAGCACATGAAACAAGAAATCCTTCATTAATCTCATGCTTTCTAATAATTGCAAATCCAATTT
>JAYZIW010000048.1:0-17044 GCA_036165075.1 Fidelibacterota bacterium
CTGGAAATAAGTCAAATTTGCTGAGGATACATAGCTTGTATCCTTAAGTTAATATATTAATATATGAAGATAACCGAGAAAAAGGAGTTAACTATGAATCGTATGATTCTTGGTGCGCTATTTGGAATTGTAATGATTTCTAGCGCTCTCTTTGGTCAAGGCACCGTGTCTGGAACTGTTACAGATGCAGACGGGAATGCTTTGCCAGGAGCAAATGTTGTGGTTGAAGGAACCACATTGGGTGCAGCTGCTACACTTAATGGTAGCTACTCAGTGAACGTTCCTAATGGTACATACACAGTAACTGCTAGTGTAGTAGGTTATACATCAGAAAGTGCTAGTGTAAGAGTTTCAGATTCTAACGCATCTGCAAGCTTTTCACTTTCATCATCTTCCGTCGCGTTAGGCGGGGTTGAAGTGCTAGCTGATCGTGTAGACAATACCTCAGCAATCCCTTATGACGATCTTACTAAAGCTGAAATTGACTTTAGATTAGGTGGTCGTGGATTGCCAAAAGCATTATCAACACTACCAAACGTTTACGTTGAAAATGGTGGTGCTTGGGATGACGAAAACGTATATGTTCGTGGTTTTGACGATCGTTATACGTCTTATTTGATTAACGGTGTTCCTATGAATGACATGGAGAACGGTAATCTATACTTCTCTAACTGGACTGTATTAGGTGATGTTGCATCAGTAGTACAAGTTCAAAGAGGAGCTGGATCTGTTAATCTTGCAACACCTAGTTTAGGTGGTGTGGTGAACTTTATGAGTGCGCCTGCATCAACTGAAGCTGGTGTTGTTTTCAAACAAGAAGCTGGTGAACATAACTACTCTAAAACAGGAGTAACAATTAATACTGGCTTATTAATGGATGGTAAACTAGCAATGATGATGTCAGCATCAAAAAGAACAGCTGATAAATTATTTGCTAGAGGTACTTATTCAGATGCGTGGTCATATTACTTTAATGCATCATATTCAATTGACAGCGACAATCGTTTAGAGTTTGTTGCTTTAGGTTCACCTCAGACTCATGGTCAAAACTTTTGGAATAATCGTATTTCAAACTACAGTCATGAATTAGCGCTTGAAATGGGCGTTGCTGAGGAAGATCTTAGAACTGAATATGGTCTTGATTACAATCCAAGAGCGGACTATCTTGACGTTCCTTACGTAGGTAAGAGAGCTTTAGCAAGTTGGGTACCGTTTGATGGTTGGAATTATCGTACAACTGACCAACATGATAACTATATGATTAATGAAAGAAATAACTACTTCCATAAGCCAATTGTTCAATTGAACTCATATAACAAGTTAAATGATACAATGAGCATGGCTACATCTTTCTACTACTCAGGTGGTGAAGGTGGTGGTTCTGGTTCTGCTGGTTCTATTTTATGGGGTAGCGATGGTCACAGAGACTATGATGCTACAATCCTAAGAAACAGCACAGACAACTGGGTAGATGGCTATGGCTATCAATCAGCTGGTGTCTTAAGAGGAAGCAGAAACAACCAATCTACTTATGGTATAATGTCTAAGTTAGATATGGAATGGACTGATACAACATCATTAACTTTTGGTCTTGATATCAGAACTGCAAAAGTAGAACACTATCGTCAGGTCTATGATCTGCTTGGTGGTGATTTCTTTTATAACTCATCAAATCCAAATTGGACAGAAGAGGAACGTCACAGAACTTTAGGTGATAAACTCTACTACGATAATACAAATACCGTAGACTGGCTAGGTGGATATGGTCAAATTAATTATGATGATGGTGCAGGTACTAACGCGTTCGCTATGTTTGGTGCAACGACAGCTAGTTACACTGCGCAAGATCACTTCACGCTAGACAATTTAAAAATTGAAGCGGATGGAGAGTTAGGATATCAAATGAAAGTTGGTGGAAGTCGTGCATTAAGCGACACATGGCAGCTGTTTGGTAACTTTAGTTACTCTCACATGACACCATCACTTGACAAAGTAATTGATGATGTTAACATGATCAAAAATGAAGGCTTTGAGAATGAAAAAGCAACATGGTTTGATGTAGGTGCTAGATTTAAATCTCTTAATGGTCAATGGGCTGGTAGTATGAACTATTACTATGCACTATGGTCTGATAGAAATCAAAGCGGTACTTCTGAAGACTTAAATGGTGTAGAATCATTCTTTAGTATTACTGGATTAGAAGAATTGCACTCAGGGTTAGAATACTCTATTGCATATCAACCAATTCCAGTATTGAGAATTGACATTAGAGGTCACGAAAGTGACTGGAGATTTACTGATGACCTTTCATATACTTACAATGAAATTGAAGGCGATGACTCAAGTTCTGAAACCTTTGACCTATTTGTAAAAGATGTGATGGTTTCAGGTGCTCCTCAATCTCAAACTGTATTAATATTGACTGGTTTCTTTAACAGAATCAAAGCTTCTGTAGAAGCCGAGTCGTTTGCAAAACAATACCCAAGATGGGGTTATGATGGTGCTATTCAAGACTTAGCATTCTTATTAGGTGAAGGTAATACTTTTGCTGAAGATGCTTATGTAACTGATAGAACTACTATCTTTAACCTTCAAACAAGCTACTCAACAGAGTTGTGGGGTAAAGACGTTACTTTCAACGCATCAATCTTTAATGCGGGTGATGAACTATACGTTGGAGACTTCGTTGATGCTTACGATGGTTCTGGAGATGTTGCGAACTTAAGAGTTCGTATGGGTGCTCCAAAACAATATAATGTTGGAGTGACTATTAACTACTAAGTTATTTAGTCATATCTAGTAAAATAAAAACCCTCCTTTTTAGGAGGGTTTTTATTTACTGTAACCTTTTCTGGAGTGTATTGAGTTGACTAAGAAGTTCTTGATCTGGGCTTTGATCCTTCTCTTCAAGCTTACGAATCTTGTCCCTGATGAGTGCAATATCTTTTTTGACTGGCTCACGCTCTAATGTTGCAATACAATCACTTAAAATGGTGGATTCATAAGACTTATCCGGCACTTCTATTGCTAGAGAAGCAATTAAATTGCGTTGCTCTGGCGATCCACCGATTAAATCAAGAATTTGACCTGGATTATAATCTTTGTCGCTGTTATCGATTAAGACTTGTAATACATTTTGTAATAATGTATTGCTAAACAATCCGATAGGCATATCTTTAGCAAGTTTTGGTGAGTGTAACGCTAATTTAATAAGCTCTAACTGCGCTTTATCTGCAGATGAGTTATAATGAGAAAGATCAGTAGTGCTCATATCTTCAGTGTTTGTTACATTATATTTTTTTTGTTTCAATGAAGTAAATCGATTTAACACTTCGTCTTCTATTACTCCTAACTCATTAGATAGTTTTTTAATTAAGTCATTACGAATCATTGTATCTGGCACTAACTGTATTTCAGCAAGACATTCATTTAAAAACTTTGATTGGTCTGCAGCACCTTGATTTAAAATATCTTTATGCGCAATAATAAAGCTAATAGGATGTGTTGCAGATTTAATTAATAATCTAAAATCTTCTTTGGTATTTTTATTGTCTTTGAAAAAGTCATCAGGATCATCGCCATTTCCTAGGTGTAACACTCGTGTTTCAATACCGCTCTGTAATAATACATAACTTGTACGAATGGCAGCATTAATACCCGCATTATCGGAATCATAGCATAGAATCACTCTATTGGTATATTTCTTAAGCGCAATGGCATGTTTGCTCGAAAATGCTGTGCCAGACGTTGCAAGCACGTTATCAAATCCTTGCTCTACAAGACGTAAGAAATCTGTCTGACCCTCTACTAGAATCGCAAAGTTTTGCTTTCGAATATTTGGCAATGTTTGATAAGATCCATAAAAAATTTTACTTTTTTCAAATAATAATGTTTCAGGCGAATTTAAATATTTAACATCTTCTTCTTCGGATAAGCTTCTTCCACTAAAACCAATAATTTTACCTGATAAGCTAAAAAATGGGAACATAATACGATTACGAAATCGATCAATAAGAGGCCCCTTTTTTGATTCTGAGAATAGTCCAGATTTTTTTAAAAGATTATCATCAAATTTATCTTTTAGTTCTTTGAGTAAGTTGTCCCATTTATCCGGTGCAAATCCAATTCTAAACTTACCAATAATGTTATCATCAAAATTTCTATCCGTTAGATAATCTTTTGCTTTCTTTCCTGATTTATCTTTTAGATTATTCTCAAAGTAAATACATGCTAATTCATGAATTTCGTATAATTGATCATATAGATTATTCTGTTCTTTATCCCCTAGCTCTATAATTTCAATACCATATTTTTCAGCTAAAGAACGTACTGCCTCTGCGAAACTAATTTTTTCATATTCCATTAAAAATTGTACAGCATTACCTCCTTGAGCAGAACCAAAATCATACCACATATTTTTATCAGGAGCGACACTAAAAGACGGTTTTGTTTCAGATCGAAAAGGGCTTAAACCAAAATAATTTTTACCTCTTTTTTTTAAATCGACATATTGGGAAATGACATCGAGTATATCGACTTCCTCTGAAACGCGATTAATTGTTTCTTGTGCTATTCTTCTCATATAGGCATTGAACTTGACATTGATTGACTAATATAATCCTTGAAAGGCTCCAGTAAAACAAGAATTTGTGATTCATTATAAAGAAGGCTATATATTTTACTAGATATAAATGCGTCAAAAAACCAAATAAAGATAGTTAATAATACGACTGTTTTTAATGCTCCAAAAATAAATCCAGCAACTTTATCCAAAAGGACAAAAGAATTAGATCCGCGGAATAAAAATAATAATAGACTAGTAATAAATCTAGAAATCATAATAGATAGAAAGAAAATGATAATCCCAGAGATCAAAAGAATCCATCCGGTCCCTATTGGTAAAAAAGATGATAATAGTATGGTTAAATCTATATAAAAACTTAAAGCAAAAAAGATACCTACTCCAATATCAATAAATTCAAATACAGCATCAAACAATCCTTTTCTAATACCAAGGACAGCATTAAAGACAATTAAAAGAGAAAAAAGGATATCAATGATCATATTAAGATAATAATTCTTTTAAAATATTTTGTGCAACTCCCCCATCAATTTTACCTGAACCCTGTTTCATTACTTCTGGCATTACTTTACCAAAATCTGCCATGCTAGAAGCTCCAGTGTTATCAATAACAGATAATACAATGGCTTTAATTTCATCTTCTGTCATCATAGATGGCAAATATCCTTCTACCACACCAAGCTCTGCAGTTTCTTGATCTACAAGATCGCTCCGATTCCCTTGTTTGTATAGTTTAATTGATTCTTTGTGTTGTTTAGCTGCAGTCTGCAAAACTTTCATAACCTCGCTATCTTCTAAAGGTTTTCCTGTTGCAATTGACTTATTCTTACACTTAGAAATCAAAAGACGTAGCACCCCAGATTTTATTTTATCTTGGTTTTTTAATGCCTCTTTTAAATCATTTTCTATCTGCTGCAACATAAGATTACTCTCCCTCATTAATATTTTTCATAGCTAACAGTATTTGGTCTTGATTGGATTCAAAACCAATAAATCTTCTTCCTCTCTTTTTTGCAACAGACCCTACATTCCCAACCCCCATAAATGGGTCTAATACCCAATGCAACTTGAAACTGCTTGCTTTTAAGATCCTATGGATAATTTCATCATAGTCTAAATGAAACCATAAATTCTCTTTAGTATCTTCTGAGCTAGAATCATTGATTACTTTCCCATCTACAACATAATTTTGATTAAATACATAGTCTGTTGTCTTGGTAGCAAACCAGATATCTGATATACTATTTCTCCATTGCCCCGATTCTTTTTCTTCAGACTTTCGCTCTGCAGTAATTCTAGACTGAAGAATAAACTTACTATCTAACATAGAATGATACATAGAAGATGCTTGCCAAGGACAAATAATATAAATTGACCCATTTGGAGATAAAACTCTCTTAGACTCTTCTAACCAGCCATCTACCCAATCTCTATAATTAGTAAATGTAAGACTCTTGCCAGATAAACTATTATTCTTTGGTTGTGAGCCAGGCTCCGTTACAATTAAATCAATCGATTCATCAGGAATATTTGCTAGCCCATCAATGGGATCTGACAAAAATAAACCTTCTCGCAACTTATTGCCCCATTTCATATCTTCATTGGTCTTGATAGCAGGCAGATAACGATTTAGGTCTTTTACGGTTAGTACTTCATTTTTCATGACAGTTAGAATTTAGTCTTATAAAGTTAATTTAAAAATTGTAAGTTTATTATCTTGGCACATTCAAATAAAATCAAAATTGCCTTAAGTGGCTTACCAGAGAATGATTGGTGGGGATCCGGAATTTCTGCATATAAAGACAATGATATGATGGCAGATGGAGTAATTCCTAATCAGGAATTAGTTTGTTCTGAACACAATAACCTCAGAAACACTATTGAAAGCTTGGGAATAGAAACTTTATCTATCCCTTTTACAAAAGAATTAGAAGAAACCGAAAAATTTGATTTTATTTTTATGCGAGATCACTTTTTGTGTAATACAGAAAAAAAAATTGTTATGTGTAATATGCGACTTGAAGAACGTTTTAATGAAGGAAAATTTGTAGTCGACAAACTCAAGCAGTTAGGGTATACAATATCTTATCTACCTGGTCAAGATTGTTTAGCAGAGGGCGGTGAATTCTTTTATTTACCAAAAGAAAATGTACTGCTAGCTGGTATATCTAGAAATAATCTAAAAGGAGCAGAATCCACAGCAGAATTAATGGATGTAAAAGAATTACATCTTTTGCCATCAGGAGGTTATCATTTAGATACCGCAATTTGTCCTATCTTTAATAAAGATTACGACTGTATAGGAATAAACTGTGCTAAAGAAGTATTCAATGATAAAAATTATGCTACGCTAAGAGATCTTTGTTCAAAAAACAGTTGGGAATTAATTGATATTGAGAATTATAGCCAAAAAAAATCATTGGAAGCGAGAGCTGCAATGAATGCATTAACTCTTCCTGGTATTTTGATTAGTGGAGCACCTATTTTAAGTAAAAAAGTGGAAGATTTTACTTCTGCAAATAATATTCTAATGCACATATCGAGTGTTTCTCAATTTAATTTGAGTGGTGGTTCAGTTCATTGCTTAACAAATGAATTATTTTAATTATTTGTCTTTAAAAAATTCCCAAATTAATTGTGAGGCATTTACATCATGTCCCCATTCAGTTTTAAACCATGTATGTCCTTCATTTTGCATAGTATATAAAATTACCTCGCGATTTCCATCGCAATTATAAGAAGTTAATTGAGTAGAATAGACTCCATCTCCATTAAAGTCTGGAATTGTAACCTCAGATTGATTTTGGCAATTATTATACTCATCCCAAAATGTTTGTGCATTTTCTACATTAGTACTCCAAAAATTTCCATTATAAGGCACTACGCTATCTGCTGTACCATGGAAATGAATAATATTTTTTTGATTTGGTGGGATGCAATTATAGTATGCTGCCATAGATCCAGTAACAGAACCAATACCATTTATTTCCTCTAATTCACATGCTAGTCTATAACTCATAAATCCACCTAAAGACATTCCAGACGAAAAAATTTTATCATTATCAATACTATAATTTGTTTTAAAATATTTGATTAAAGCAGCAAAAAATCCTACATCATCTACTTCAGCAAATGTAGAAACAACATCAACATTCCATCCTGTGTTTCCAACTGAGTCTGTAACTCCTTGAACATACACTACAATAAAATTTTCTTCATCTGCAATACTATCAAATTCAGAGTAGTTCCTAATAATAGGTGCCTGACTTGTATATCCGTGCAATACAAACAATAATGGTAATGGATCGCTATTCGCGCTATAGCCAGGAGGAGTATGAACAATAAAATTACGAGTATAATTACCAAACACTGTCGCAAAGGATGCTGTATCATCATTATAGTAAGAAATCAATTCTACATTAAGATCGGGTATACCAGTATTGCTATCTCCATTCCCATTGCCATTCCCATTGCCACTATTAGGGTCTAGAACACCGCTAGATGATACCACTTTAGATCCATCCGATCCACATGCAATAATCATAAAACAAAATATAATTTTAACCAATTTTTGCATTTTCTTTTATCTCTTTAATTAAAAAACGAATTGCTGATCTTAAATCATCTATAGAGCCATTATTTTCAATAATATAGTCTGCATAATCTTTTTTCTTTTCATCATCCCACTGTAATTCCATACGTTCTTTAATAGATTTTTCCGATAAATTACCTCTAGATAAAGCACGTTTAATTCGTATCGATTCAGAAGTGGTTAATAATATCAGATATGCTCCAGAATCATGATAATATTCATAAGAACCGCTCTCAATAATAAGCGCTGCATCATTAATAAATATAGGATGTTTTTTTTGATTGCGTACCTTGTCAATTCTTTTCATCATCTCAACCCTTAAAACTGGATGAACAATATTATTAAGTTTTTTCTGATTGTCTTCATTTTTAAATACAATTTTGCTTATTTCTTTTGGGTCGGTGCTTTTTAAATCTGGAAAAGATTGGATAATTTTCTCTGATACTTCTTGATTAGATAATAATAGTTTAGCCTCTTTATCTGCATCAAAAACATATGCATTGTATTCTTTTTTCAAAATAGAAGACGCTGTGCTTTTACCAGAAGCTATCCCTCCAGTTATTCCAATAACAATCATTATTGCATTATTTCTAGAATTCGATTGGTAACTTCCTCAATAGGTCCATCGCCATCAATTTGAATAATTTTATCTTTATAAAAATCAATCAATTGCGCTGTTAAATCTTGATAAACTTTTTGACGATTAATAATTACTTCTTCTGTATCATCTTCTCGACCAGAATTTTTAGCTCTTTCAATTAATCTATTAATCAAAATATTGGGTTCTACATGGATATTTAATATATAATCTATTTTTGAATCAAGATTTTCAAAAATCTTATCTAATCCTTCAGCTTGAGGGACAGTTCTTGGAAATCCATCTAGAATTACTCCAGAATCTTTCAGTTTAGTTAATGCGTTTTTAACAATAGTAAGCAAAACATTATCTGGCACTAAATTCCCTCTATTCATATAAGATTGTGCCTCCAATCCTATCGATGTTTTTTTATTTATTTCATGTCTCAAAATATCGCCAGTTGATAAATGTAGGAGATTATATTTTTTTGCAAGTATTTTTGCTTGAGTACCTTTTCCTGCCCCTGGTGGGCCCATTATTAATAGTTTCATTCTATATTATTGCATTGCTTTAGGTGGCTCAAAAATTGCCTGCATAATTATCCCAAGTTTTGTAGGATTTCTTTTATACTTATTTTGAACAGATACAAGAGTTTGATTATGCTGTATTAAATCTATATCTTTATGCTCTAATTGTGATTGAAATTCATCTAAGTGCTGTTCTTTTATGTCCAAACGATTGAGATGACGATCATCAACATTGCTTAAATCGTGATCGCTATTAAAATGATCTAAAAATTTCTCTTTTACAACATGATCTTCAATGCTAGGAACAGGTGCTTTGGTTTTATTTTCTAAAGAAGAAGCAGATTCTTCAAATGCTTCGTTCAAAAAATCTAGTATATTGATTTTTTGATTATTAGGCAATTGAGGGATTTCCTCTGCTTTCTTCTCAATAGGAGGTTCTTTAGGAATTAATCGTTTAGCCTTCTTTTGGTTGCTTTTATAAGCAGACCAAAGATAAAAACCTAGTATCGCTCCCCAATACAGTAATTCTTCCAAATTTAATCCTCTGAATCGTCTTTGGTTTCTTCGCCTGTACCCGCAATAGACTGTCTCATGCTAGTATCAGAAGCAATATTATCAAGCTTATAGTAATCTAATACTCCAAGATTACCTGCTCGGAATGCTTCAGCCATTGCCTTAGGTACTTCAGACTCTGCTTCAACAACCTTAGCTTTCATTTCTTGCTCAAGCGCTACTGCCATCGCTCTTCTTGTTTCTGCTTTTGCTTGTGCAACTCTTAAATCTGCTTCTGCTTGGTCAGCTTGTAATTGGGCACCAATATTTTTCCCTACATCGATATCAGCAATATCAATTGAGAGAATTTCAAATGCTGTTCCCTGATTTAATCCTTTATCAAGCACAGTTCTTGATATTGAATCTGGATTTTCTAAAACTCTTTCATAGGATTCTTTAGATCCAATAGCACTTACAATTCCTTCTCCAACTCTTGCAATAATAGTATCTTCTGTTGCCCCTCCAACTAAGTTAGGTATATCGGTTCTAACTGTTACTCGGGCTCTAGCTCTCACTTCAATACCATCTTTTGAGACAGCAGATAATTTTCCATCTACCGGTGCATCAATAACTTTTGGATACACACTGGTTTGTACCGCAGACAAAACGTCACGTCCTGCTAGATCAATTGCTGTAGCAATCGCAAAGGTTAACTCAATTCCAGCTTTTGATGCCGCAATTAAAGCATCTACAACTTTGTCGACGTCTCCACCAGCCATATAATGGACTTCTAAAGCATCACTTTCTAAATCAATACCTGCTTTACGAGATGCAATTAGGCCATTTACAATGATCGCTGGAGGCACTCTTCGAAATCGCATTCCAATTAAGTTAAAAATAGTGACGTGTCCACCACCAATACTGAATATAGCTTGCAACCATAGTCCCACTGGAACAACCCATAATAATAATAAAATAAATAATATTAACGGTAAGGCAACATAAAGTCCCATTACTCCTCCTTTTGTTATAAAATGTTCTATAATTTATTCAAAAACTCTCATATAATACTACACCTTCCCTCTTTTTTTGTAATTCTTTTTAAGGTTAGATTTGTTTGAGCTTATTGTAATAAATTTTTCTAAAAACTTTGATTTCAATAGTAGATTAATAACCATTATTAGACAAATGATACCTCCAACAATTCCCCAAGAAAATCCATCTAGTGCTTGTGAGTATATTTCATCACTTACAGGAATATCAGGAATTAAGAGCAAGTATAAACCATAGAATAATACACCAATTCCTGCTATACCAAAAAACCCAAACCCAGGAATAGCTATAAATTCTACTACTAATAGTAATAAGCCAGCCATAATAATTAATAAATCTAATGAAGAAGCAAGTTGAGTTAAATATCCTGCTCCCAATGCTAATGTAAGACACACAATTCCAATGGTTCCTCCAATTCCCCAACCAGCGCTATATAACTCAGAAATAATTCCAATAGTACCAAATGTGGTTAATAAGGAAGATATAGTAGGATCTGTAAGAAAACGAACCAGGTCTTCAGACCAATTTTCATTCAAAGTAATAATATTATAATTTTCTATACCAAGATCAGATATAATCTCTTCTACTGATTCGCTTTTGCCATCAGCAATACCATATTTTAATGCAAGTTCTGTCGTAAGGGTAATGAGCTTACCTTCTTTTCTTCCTTCGATGTCATCTATCTGCAAAGAATCTCCATTGATAACTAAAAATTCAAAGCTTAGCTCTTCGTCAACCATTCCTCTAGCAATATCAGGGTTTTTCCCTGCCTTTTCTGCAGTAGCAGCCATCTCCTCTCTCATATAACTTTGAGATTTCTCTGATTGCTTTGATCCTGTCATGTCTACAACGCTAGTTGCACCGATTGTTGCACCGTCTGTCATATAAATTTTATCACAAGATAAGGAAATTAATGATCCTGCTGAGATTGCTCTTCGATTAATAAAAGCAATAGTAGGAATTTCAGTTTCTGATATGGCGTCTTTGATTTGTGTAGCAGCATCAACTCGGCCGCCAAAAGTATCTATATCAAAAATAATTAATTCACTGTTATCAGATTTAGCTATATCGATAGCGCGATTGACAAAGCTTGGTATACCTAAATCAATTGTATTTTGTATAGGAACGATATAAATATTTTTTTTTGTTTCTTCAGCTATACTACCACTTAAAGCGATAAATAAAATAAGTAACCATATGTGTTGAAATTTTGTTTTCATTGCTAGTACAAAGATTTACATTTACCCAATGTATATATTTTTGAAAATGCTTTCATTATTCTTAAGAATTTCTCCAAAATTCTTAAATAAATTTACTTATAAATGTTTTTATAATCTACTATTCCATTGGCTAAAAATGCGAAAAAAAGTAGTATTACAAAATTTAGAAAGAGCGTTTCCTAACAAATCAAAAGAATGGTACCACAATATGGCTTCTGATTGTTATAGATTTGCTGTAAAAGATTTTTTCGATTTCATCGCATTTCCAAAATACTTTAAAGACAAAGAGCTCAACTTTCACAATCTTGATATTTTAGATAATGCTTTAAAGAAAAATAAGGGAGTGATTTTTGTTAGTGGACATTTTGGAAATTTTGAAAAAATGTTTTATGGTCTAGGGAATAAAGGATATGATATATGTGGAGTAGCAAAAAAACAGAAAAGAGGGGATCAATTTTTTAGAGAAATCAGAGAAAATTATATGAAAAGACAAATTTATAAAGGTGATTCAAACTCTGGCCTTAAAAATGCTTTAAATAACAATGAGATTCTTATACTATTAAGCGATCAAGATTCGAGAAAAAAAGGAAGGGTGGTAAACTTTTTTGGTATCCCTTCATCTACTCCGTCTGGAGCAGCAATATTAAATAAAAGAATGGGGTCCCCTATTATTTACTTTTCTATTGTAAACGATGGTAGCCAATATAATATAAAATTAAAAGAAATTAATCCTAATAATAATCTCAGTATTGATGAAGTGGTACAAGCCTATACATTAGAAATTGAAAAAACTATTCAAAAAAATCCTGAGCAGTATTTTTGGTTTCATAAAAGATGGAAAACATCTCACGGCTAAAATGAAAAGGATAAAAATAAATCATCCGGATGCAATTAAAGAAACATTGCTAGCGCTAGCAAATAATCAAGTTGTAGCGTATCCTACAGATACGATTTATGGTATCGGTACCGATATAGAAAATATTGAAGGTATAAAAAAAATTAATTTTCTCAAAAATCGAAAAGCTCCGATGAGCATTATTATACATAATTTTGAGGAGATTGCTGAAAAATTGATTATACCTTCTCAATTCAGAAATCAAATGAATAATATTATCAAGAATGGAGATACATGTATTGTGGAATATAAATCAGGTGCATTTAGTGAAATAATTACGCAAGATAATAAAATTGGATTTCGTGTTCCTAATTACCATTTCTTAATAAAACTGCTATCGCTATATAAGAAACCTATTACAACAACCAGTATTAACACTACCGGTCAAGAACCTCTGAATAGTCCAGATAAAATAGAAAAAATGTTTGGTGGTGATATAGATTTAATTTTAGATGCAGGAATAATTAAAAACAGCAGTGCTTCTAAAATTTATGTTTTTGATAAAAATAGTATTTCTCAAATTCGATAACTAATGAAGAAAATTATTCCCATATTTTTTATATCATTTCTATTGGGTCAAGCAATGATTGATAATGATCCTATATTTATACCTGGTGAAGAATATAAATATGACTTATTTGTTGATTTTATACAAATAGGGCCAGATTTAATAAAATTAGGTTCTGCTAGCCTTAATACTAAAGAAATAGAGAAAATTAATGGGAGAGAAGCCTATCACTTCAGTTTTGTATTGAAAACCTCAAAGGTGGGAGATATTCTTTATAAAATAAGAGATAAAATAGATGTATGGGTGGACGTTGAAACAATGACGGTGGTTAAACAAGTTAAAAAACTGCGCGAAGGCAACAGAAGGCGTGAATCAACTACTGTAGTCGAAGGTAATACAGCAAAAACAGGTGATAAAGAATATGAGGTACCAAACAATGTACTGGATCCTTATTCATTGATTATGGTTCTAAAAGATGCTGACATTGAAGAAAAAGAGTCAAAAATATTTACTATTTTGGATGGTAAAAAAATTAGAGAAATTGAAATTCAAAATATTGGAATTAAAACTGTACGTACTCCTGCTGGAAAATTTGATTCTTACACGTACAAACCTCTACATAACGGAAAATCTGCATTGAAAAATAAAGGAGACATACAAGTTTCATATGGACTTGTTAATAGTAGAACTGTTCCAGTAAAGATATCATTAAAATTAAATAATGGAGTAATTGTACTAAAACTAAAAAAGTCTAGCAATATCATTAATTAATAAAAAAGCCATTAATGATAGTAAGATAAACATTCCAATTGATTGAATACGCATTCTTGCTTTTACTGATAGCTTTCTCCCCATCAATACTTCAACAAGTATTATCATGATATGGCCACCATCAAGGCCTGGAATTGGCAAAATATTGATAAATGCTAAATTGACACTGATTAAAGCCATTAAAAATAAAAATGGGCTTAACCCAGCTTGTGCTGCATCTCCAGCCATCTGGCCAATCATAACGACACTGCCAACATCATCTTTAGAAACGTTGCCTTGAAAAATCATTTTTAAAGAAGAGCTCATTAATACCATAGACCATACAGTACGATTATACCCATATTGAAAAGACTCAATAAAATTAAGATTTTTGTTTTTCATATCTTTAGCAATACCAATTAATCCAATAGTCTGATCTACTCTACCTGCTTTAAAGTTTGCACCAGCAGATAATAGAATATTATTTTGATAAGACTGTCCATCTCTTATAAAAGTAATAGGCAGTTCTTGATTTGGATTTTTTTCTACTATGCTTACAGCCGCATCCCAATTGTCAACTTCAATACTATCAATTGAAATAATTTCAACTCCAATTAGTCGTCCAGCATTTTCTGCTGGGCCATCAGGCACAATAAAATCTATTATAACATCTTCATCAACAGGAATAGTATCCCCATCTATCGCACCGATAGCAGAAAAAACAAAGAAAGTAAGAATAATATTAAAAATAACTCCTGCGCTCATAACCCAAATTTTCTCTAAAGCATTCTTTGATTCCAACTCATCATCTGCGCCGGTAAAACTAGAATCCATACTCTCATCTACAATCCCTTTCATCTGCACATATCCGCCTAATGGAATTCCCCCGATCGCAAAAACCGTTTTAGAATTTTTAGGTTTATAGCTATATACAGTTGGAGGCATACCAATAGAAAATTTTTCTACTGTTACCCCTACGCTTCTGGCAGCTAAATAATGGCCAAGTTCATGGACAAAGACAATAACACCAATAAGGATAATAAATGCGATTATATATATCATAGAATTAGCCTAAATATAGTTTTATTTGCTCATTTAATGTAAGTAAATCTTCTACGGAAGGATTGGAATTATCTTCAAATTCATTGACTGTTTTTTCAAGTAATTTTTCTATCTCTGTAAAAAGAATTTTTTCATTCAAAAATTTATGGACAATATAATCATTGGCCATGCTCATGACAGGAATTCGATTTCCTCCTTTTGCAATTAAATCGATTAATAATCTTAATGCTGGATAGCGATTATAGTCTGGTTTTAAAAATGTAAATTGACCAATATCAGCAAAATCTAAGGTGCCATAGTCGCTAGGAATTCTTTCAGGAAAAGACATAGCATATTGTATAGGAATTTTCATATCTGGTATACCAAGATGGGCCTTATATGAATCATCTACAAACTGAACCATAGAGTGTATGATTGATTCAGGATGAATAACAATTTCTATATCTTTGACATCAATATCAAATAACCAGATTGCCTCTACTAACTCTAATCCTTTATTCATCATAGTAGCTGAATCGATAGAAATCTTTCTTCCCATATCCCAGTTAGGATGATTTAATGCTTCTTCAGGCTTAATAGAATCAAAGGTGTCAATTTTTCGTTTTAAGAATGGGCCTCCACTGCCAGTTAAGATAATTTTTTTAAGCGTATTTTCTTCTTCGCCATAAAGACATTGAAAAATTGCAGAATGCTCACTATCTACTGGTATTAAATTTGCTGTATTTTCCTTTACTTTTGGCATAATCAAGTGCCCTCCCAAAACCAAAGATTCCTTGTTGCTTAATGCAAGTTCAATATTATTATTAACTGTATTGATTGTTGGAATCAAACCGTCTGTACCTACAATTGAATTAACAACCAAATCAACATTTTTATATTCAGACAAAAGATTGGAAGAATTGTTGCCTGTAATTAACTCAATATTATTTTTTTTACAAAAAGATTTAAGCGGGTGATTTATATCTAATACATTAATTGCAATCTTTTCGGGCATGAAGTGCTTTGTCTGTTTAAAAAGCAAATCTGCATTACCATTACAAGACAAGCATGCAACTTTAAATTGATCATTGTTTTGATTAATTACTGATAAACTTTGAACACCAACAGAGCCTGTTGATCCAAATATGGCAATTCTTTTCATTGAAACTTTATTAAATGATTCCTCTATCACTATTTTCTATAAAATTAACAATTTCATTAACATGTTCGTTGTCCTGAAACTCTTCTTTTATTTTTTTAAGTGAAATAGATGGGTTTAATTCAGATCTAAAATAATATTTATATGCTTTTTTAATTACATTTCTATCTTCTTGGCTAAACCCTCTTCTTGATAGACCTAGATTATTAATACCTGAATATTTTAAGGGATGTTTTCCTGCTAATATATATGGAGGCACATCTTGTACAATTTTTGAATTAGCTGCCAACATTACATGTTTGCCTATTTTACAAAACTGGTGGGCATTGCTTGCTCCCCCTAAAATAGCCCAATCATCAATCTCAACATGTCCTCCTAGGGCAACTAAATTTACTAGAATTACATTATTCCCAATTATGCAGTCATGTGCAACATGAACTCCTGTCATAATTAAAACATCATCTCCAATTAAAGTTGCTCCTGTAGCTTTTGTTCCACGATTCAATGTAACAAATTCTCTAATTACTGTTCGTTTACCAACTATTAGCTTAGTTTTTTCACCACCAAATTTCTTATCTTGTGGCGGTGCTCCAATGCTGCTATTATGAAAAATATTGCATTCGTCACCAATCTCTGTATACTGAGCAA